>JBKCGI010000209.1:0-4676 GCA_046303515.1 Flavobacteriia bacterium
ACATAATTTTTATCATGCTCACGAATCAATTGACATGCTTCAATTCCATCCATGATAGGCATCATTAAGTCTAATAATATTAAATCAGGTTTTAAACGATGAGCCATTTCAACACCTTCTTGACCATTTGATGCAGAATAAACTTTATATCCCTCTTTTTGGATATTGTACTTTAGAAATTCAATGATTGATTCTTCATCATCTACTACTAATATGGTGTAATTTGCTTGTGTTTGCATAAACCTATTTGTTTGTACACAAAAGTAGATTCCTAGTTTTTAAAAGGGTTTAAATCAATCTTATGTTTGTGTTAAATGTCACTAGGCTAATGTTACCAAACCGTTAACAAATAATAATACAACGATAAAGTGATTTTAACACTAAATCGATTTGTTGATTCTACTTTTGTGTCGTAAAATTTAAACACATAAAAATGAAAAAATTGAATCTTAATTTAAGCGTACTATTATTATCAAGCTTAACTCTTGGTGTAGTATCTTGTAAGAAAGAAGGTTGTACAGATCCTACAGCAACAAACTATAGCGAAGAAGCTAAGAAAGATGATGGAACTTGTACTTATGAAGACGAAACAACGAATACTGTAGTTTCTGGACAAATTACAGCTAACACAACTTGGACTGCTGATAAAATCTACGAACTAAGTGGGAAAGTTGTTGTTTCAAACAATGCAACATTGACAATCGAAGCAGGAACTATTATTAAAGCGCAAGAAGGTTCAGATGTTAATGCAAC
This sequence comes from Flavobacteriia bacterium, assembly GCA_046303515.1. GTDB lineage: Bacteria > Bacteroidota > Bacteroidia > Flavobacteriales_D > Crocinitomicaceae > M2408. The sequence goes on from JBKCGI010000209.1 coordinate 754, forward strand.
TGCATTAATTATTTCAAGAGGTGCAAAAATTTTAGCAAACGGAACGGCTACAAACCCAATCATATTTACGTCTGTTTTAGATAACATACAAGTTGGGCAATTAGTTGGGACTAACTTAACCGAAGGTGACGCTGGAAAATGGGGTGGATTACTTGTATTAGGTAACGCACCAGTTTCTGCACTTGACGGTGATACTCAGGGTCAAATCGAAGGGATTCCAGTTACTGAATCGTACGGAGCATTTGGTGGATCGGTAGCAAATGATAATTCAGGTATTTTGAATTTCATTTCTATTCGTCACAGTGGTGCTTTAATTGGTTCAGGAAACGAAATCAACGGTTTAACACTTGGAGGTGTTGGTTCTGCAACTACTGTGTCAAACATTGAGGTGATGTCTAACTTAGACGACGGAATTGAAATTTTCGGAGGAACAGTAAATGTATCTAATGTATTAGTTGCTTTTCAACAAGATGACGCAATTGATGTTGATATGAACTGGTCAGGTACTCTTGATAATTTCTATACAATCAATAATTCAGGAACAGGTTCTGATGAAGCATTAGAAATCGATGGTCCAGAAGGTGTAACAAATGTTTCAGGTTTATTTACAATCAAAAATGGTACTTGTGTTATTTTTGGTGGTGGTTTGCCAAGTGGTGATTTCAAATCAAAAGCACAAGGAACAGTAAATAACGTAACATTTGGAAAAGCGAAAATCAGATCTAGTTTTGATGCTGCTAACGCATGTGCTTCCAAATCTGATGCCTACACTTATTTGACTCAAGCAACTCCAAAATTGATTTTTACTGGAGCTAAGTTTTCTGAAGTGTTAGTTTATACAGATGTAACTACTTGTACAATTCCTTCAAACTACCAAGCAGATGCTGAAGCAGCAATGACTTCAAACACTGCAGCAGTTGGAGCAAATGCAACAGTTTTTAACTCTTGGTCATGGACTTCAATCAAAGGAAAATTATAATAAAAAGAATACTTAATATTCCTAATCTGGTAGATGTTATGTCTGCCAGATTTTTGGGGTTTAAAAAAATAACAAAGATGATTCAATTCAAATACATTTTTTCAATTTTTATATTGAGTGCTTTTACAGCATTCGGTCAGGGGACAATTAGAGGTGAAGTTAAGGATGCTTCTAATGGTCAACTAATTCCTTTTGCTAAAATTAAGGTGGAAGGTCAAAACAATGGTGCAATAACTGATTTAGATGGTTTATTTTCTATCTCTATTGCCAATGGTAAACATGTGTTAATTTTAGCTTTAACGGATTATGAAGAACAAAAGATTGCTGTTGAAGTAAAAAACAATGAAGTTTTAGTTCAAAATTTTGAATTAATTCCAATCAAAAGTATCAAACAATTAGAAGGAGCAACAATTATTGCTTATCGTAAAGCCGCAAATACAATTGCTGGAGATGATGCACGAAGAAGAGAAGCTACCAATACAACTGATGGTGTTTCTAAAGAACAAATGAAAGCAACAGGTGATGGTGACGTTGGTGAGGTTGCTCAGCGTGTTACAGGTGTTTCAGTTGAAGGTGGAAAACACGTTTATGTGCGTGGTTTGGGAGATAGATATACCAAAACTATTTTAAACGGAATGGAAATTCCAGGTCTAGATCCTGACAGAAACTCAGTTCAAATGGATATTTTTCCAACGAATTTAATTGACAATGTTACTGTTTACAAAACGTTTACTCCAAATTTATCAGGTGATTTTACTGGTGGATTGATTGATATTTCTACAAAAGATTTTCCTTCTAAAAAAACCTTATCTTTTTCTACTGGTTTTGCTTATAATACGGAAGCAACTTTTAATAAAGATTATATTTCCTATAAAGGAGGAAAATTGGATTTCTTAGGTTTTGATGATGGTTCAAGAAAAATGCCAGTAAGCGAATTTGCTAAATTTTCAGATCCTTCTCAAAATGACCCAAAATTGTCTGAAATGACAAAAAAATTCAGCAAGACAATGGCAACAGAGCAAATGCCAAACTTTTTAGATCAAAATTATTCTTTTTCTCTTGGAAATCAAATCAATAAAAAGAAATTTGATTATGGATATAACTTGGTTCTAAACTATAGAAACACTCATAGAATGTATGATGGTGTTGAATTCAACGAATTTAGAAAAGATACTGAAAGCAATGTAAATACCTTATCTCCATTTAATAAGGCAACTGGTATTTTAACTGAAAATGATGTTTTATGGACAGCTTTGTTAGGTCAATCATTCAAATTTAAAAAGACAAACAAAATTTCATTTATCGTTTTTCATACTCAAAACGGAAAAAAATCTGCTTCAAACATTACTTCTGTAAATTATGAAAGTAATCCATCGACATTAGTAAAACAAAGTTTACAGTACAATCAACGTTCAGTTACAAACGTATTATTAAGCGGAAATCACTCTAAAAACAAATGGAAAATAGATTGGAAACTTTCTCCAACACTTTCTAAAATCAGTGATCCAGATATTCGTTCAACTATTTTAGAAGAATTAAAAGACGCAAATGGGAATGCATATTACGATATGAACCCAAGTGTAGGTTCTGAAATAAGAAGAATTTACAGAGATTTAACTGAATATAACTTAAGTGGAAAAGTTGATTTCAAATACAGTTTTGTACAATGGGATTCATTAAAAAGTGAATTGTCTTTTGGAGTATTGAATACCTATAAAAATCGTGATTTTGCTATTACTGATTTCTTCTTTAATGTTGAAAACGCTACAACTTATAGTAAAGATCCAAATTATTATTTCCAAGATGAAAACATTTGGACATCTGAACGTGACTCAGGAACGTATGTAAAAGGTGAGAAACAATTAGCAAATTCATTCACTGCTTCACAAAATGTATTGGGAGTTTATGTTATGAATGATTTACCTCTTTCTAAAAACTTCAACGTAACTTATGGAGCACGAGTTGAAAAAGCTGTAAATAAATATACAGGTCAAAACAACTCTGGATCAATCAAATATAGAAATCAAAAAGTATTAGACGAATTAAATGTTTTGCCTTCAATCAATATGGTTTACAAATTAAAAAGAGCTGAAGGTTCAAAATCATTTACAAATTTCCGTTCTGCTTTTGCTACTACAGTTGCTCGTCCATCTTTTAGAGAAAATTCTGTTGCGCAAATTTACGATCCAATTCAAGGAAGAAGATACAACGGAAACATCGATTTAAAACAAACAGTGATTCACAATGCAGATTTGCGTTGGGAACATTTCTTCGGAAGAACAGAATTAGTTTCTGCAAGTGTTTTCTACAAAAGATTCATCAATCCTATCGAAATCGTTTCTTTCGATTTAGCTCCAAATGAAGTGAAACCAGTTAACGCTGGAACAGCAGATGTTTACGGATTAGAATTAGAAGCTAGAAAAGCAATTGGTTTCAAAAAAGAAAATCAACAACACATCAGTTTGGTAACAGGAGTTAATTTCACTTATGTTGTTTCTAAAATCGACATGAATAAAGTGATGATCAACAAAGGAACTGAAATGATTAGCGAAAAAGAATTGCGTCAAAACAATGCGCGTGAAGGTGAAGTAATCAGTGATTTTAGACCTATGTACGGACAATCTCCATATGTAGTAAATGCTTTTGTTACCTTTAAAAACGATAGTTTAGGTTTAATTTGTAATGCGAGTTATAACGTACAAGGAAAGCGTTTATCAGTTATTGGTGTTGGAAGTTTACCAGATGTTTACGAACAGCCTTTCCACAGTTTAAACTTCAAAGTTTCAAAAGATTTAGGTCAAAAGAAAATTTGGAACGTAAGTTTAGCAGGACAAAATTTATTGTTCAGTTCAAAAAGAAGATTTTACGAATCTTACAAAACAGATTCTATGGTTTACGATAATTACTACCAAGGAATGACAGTTACAGGAACAATAACTTATAC
>JBKCGI010000210.1:0-3672 GCA_046303515.1 Flavobacteriia bacterium
CTTCAATACTTCTTAAAACCAAACTGTGCAAAGACAAAATGTCAATACATCTAAAATTCGTTGCTTGGTTTACCATTCCATAAAGCAAATCAATCGCCTTATCATGATTATGCGCTTCAAAATGTTCTCGCAAAGATTTCCCCTTTACAGTAATGCCATCTTGCAAAATAAGCTGTGTTTCGCGAAGAGTCAAAGTGTTTCCTTCTATGCTATTTGAATTATACGTCCATTCAATCGACATGTTTTCTTTGATGCGATTTAGGGCAATAGCTGGCAAGGGTCTCGACTTTACTAAATCAGACAGTTTTGCAAACAAACGTTCATAATTTTTTTCGTTTGCTTCATGAAGCGCTTTGAAATCTAAATCCCACACCCCACAAAGCTACAAATAATATCGGTAAATTCCAAATTCTAATCTTACCGATAAAAAAATAATTATTTACCATTTAATTTTATGATAAAAATTGATTATTTTTAGACTCTCATATTCACAACCATGATTATACAAAAACCTGAAAGACAATTTTTTAAAGCAAATTTTGAATTAAACACTTGGGAAGATTTATCCCCATATGTTCAAACTTTGATTGATTTTGATATCTCAACAAAAGAATCCTACATTACTTTTTTAGCTTACCAAAGCGAATTTGATGCGGTGTTGGAAGAAAATGCTGCTTGGCGTTATATCAAAATGACAATTGACACCACAAAAGAAGAATTGTCCCAATCATACAGCTATTTTGTTAATGAAATTCAACCTAAATTGGCGCCTTTCGAGGATCAATTGAATAAAAAAATCATGTCTTCGCCTTTTGTGGGGGAATTGAGTAAAAGTGAGGATTACCGCATATATTTCCGAGCAATCAAAAAATCAATTGACTTGTTTCGTGAAGAAAATATCGCGCTTGAAGCTGAATTAAGTGACCTAGCTCAAGAATACGGTGCGATTTCTGGTGCTCAGTTGATTGAGTACAAAGGTGAAAAAATGACTTTGCAAAAAGCTTCTTTGTTTTTGCGAGAGCAAGACGAAAATGTGCGTAAGGAAGTTTTCGAATTAATTTCAAAACGAAGAGCGGAAGATCAACAAAAATTAGATGATTTATTTGACAAGTTGATTCAAAAACGTCATCAAGTCGCACTAAATGCAGGTTACGAAAATTTTAGAGATTACAAATTTGATGCCCTAGGACGTTTTGATTATACGAAGGAAGACTGTTTCAATTTTCACGCTTCCATCAAAAAACACATTGTTCCGATAATTAAAGTTATCAACCAAAAACAGGCAGATTTATTAGGTAAAACGAAGCTCAAACCTTGGGACACAGAAGTTGATCCACAAGGTAGAGATGCTTTGAAACCTTTTGCTGGTTCGCAAGAATTAATCGATGGAACAATTCGTGCTTTCAATAAATTAGATAGCTATTTCGGAGATTGTATTGCAACAATGCAAGAAATGAATCACTTAGATTTAGAATCTAAAACTGGTAAAGCGCCAGGAGGATACAATTATCCCTTGTATGAAATTGGAGTTCCTTTCATTTTCATGAATTCTGTTGGTGCACAGCGCGATTTAACAACTATGGTTCATGAAGGTGGTCACGCAATTCATTCTTTTCTTTCCCGTGATTTGAAATTGACAGGTTTTAAAAATTTACCTTCTGAGGTTGCTGAATTGGCTTCCATGTCAATGGAATTGCTTTCAATGGAACATTGGGATGAGTTTTACAAGAATTCTGATGATTTAAAACGCGCTAAAATTGAACAATTGGAGTCAGTTTTGAAAGTTTTACCTTGGATTGCGACAATTGATGAATTTCAACATTGGATTTACACGAATCCAAATCATACTCAAGCTGAACGAAAAAAAAAATGGAATGAAATCAATAGTTCTTATGGAACTGGAGTAGTTGATTGGACGGGATATGAAGAAGTACGTTCGTTTTCTTGGCACCGACAATTGCATTTATTTGAAGTTCCATTTTACTATATTGAATATGGAATTGCACAATTGGGAGCTCTATCTGTGTGGAAAAACAGTAAAACGGATTTAACAAAAGCCATTCACGATTACAAAGAAGCTTTGAAATTGGCCTACACCAAAACTTTACCAGAATTGTATAAAACAGCTGGTATTAAATTTGATTTTTCTGATGGTTACGTCAAGGATTTGGCAGATTTCATTCAAACAGAACTTAAAACCCTGGCTTAATGCATTTTATTTCTGAAATATCGCTTTTCTTTTTAATTCCAATTTTGGTTTTAGCCGCAGGCTTAACTTGGTTTTTCTATGTGAAAGATCAAAAAATGAAAGAAATTCCAGCTTTATACAGAAAATTAATTTATACATGTCGTTTTTTAGCTTTAGGAATTATTGGCTTTTTAATTTTAGGAATCTTATTTGAATTTGTAAAAACAAAATCAGAAAAACCTTTATTGATCACCGTTATTGATAATTCAGCTTCTTTAAAAAATTATAAAGACAGTTCAACTGTTCCAGGAAATATAGAAAAATTAAAATCTTCTTTAAAAACGATTTCAAACGATAAATTTGACCAAGTTTTTTATACAATTGGAGCAGATTTAAAAAATTCTGATAAAATTGACTTAAAAGAAGGAAAAAGTGATTTATCGAAAGCCTTTGAATCTATTTTTTCGGATTATTACAACCGAAATATTGGCGGAATTGTCTTTGTTTCCGATGGGAATTTCAACGAAGGACAAAATCCTGTTTATGCCGCTTCAAAAATTCCGTTAACGCCTATTTTTACACTTGGAGTTGGCGATACGATTGCAAAAAAAGATCAAGTCTTAAAGGATGTTATCTGCAACGAAATTGCTTTTTTGAAAAACAAGTTCCCTGTTGAAGTGGATTTGGAAGCCTTTAAAATTGGGAAACGAAATGTAACAGTAAGCATTACTCAAAACGGAAAAACAGTCGCGTCACAACAAGTTAATTATACTGACGGAAACTTTGATTCCAAACAAGTTTTATTTGAACTAGAGGCCAATCAAGTTGGATTTCAGCACTTTGTAGCAGAAGTAAAAGCTATTGACAATGAATATACAATCAAAAACAATCGAAGAAGTTTTTACGTTGAAGTCTTGGATGCGAGAAATAAAATTTTGTTACTTTTTGGTGCACCTCATCCAGATGTTTCGGCTTTAAAATCGGTATTAGAACAAGATGAAAACATTCAAGTTGATGCGCAAAGCATTGACAAATGGGATAAAAATCTTAAAAATATCGACTTAGTGATTTGGCATGAACCAGGAATTAATTTCAGTGAGAATGTGAATCAAAGTTTTATCAATGAGAAAATTCCAGTGTTTTACTTTGTAGGTGTGAACACATCCAACGCAACGATTCAGAAATTAAACATCGGTTTAAATTTTGCTACATCACAGCAACAAGATGAAGTGCAAGCAGATGTGCAAAATGGTTTCGAAAAATTTGAATTAAGCGATGAACTAAAAGCTGAAATCCCAAAATTCCCGCCAGTGACAGTGCGTTACGGGACACCAAAAGTTGGTACACAAAATGAAGTTTTCCTGAGTCAACGTTTAGCGGGAATCAGTAAAAAAGAGCCTCTACTCTATTTTGGCTCAACTGATAAGCGCAAATACGGAGTCTTTTTAGGAGATGGAATTTGGAAATGGCGCATGGCTAATTAT
>JBKCGI010000211.1:0-3156 GCA_046303515.1 Flavobacteriia bacterium
CCTGAAGATGTATATAGTGAATATTGATTTTTTTAATTGCCTAAACTAAAAACTTTAAACTAAAAACTTCTTACTAAAAACTATGAACTAATTTACTCCCACTCTATCGTTGCAGGTGGCTTAGAACTAATATCGTACGTAACACGATTTATTCCTTTAACTTGATTGATAATTTTATTCGATATTTTCGCTAAAAACTCATATGGTAAGTGACACCAATCTGCTGTCATTCCATCAGTAGAAGAAACTGCTCTCAAAGCAACCGCATTTTCGTATGTACGCTCATCCCCCATTACTCCAACAGATTGAATTGGTAAGAAAATTGCGCCCGCTTGCCAAACATCTTGATACAAACCATCTTCTTTTAATCCATTGATGAAAATTGCATCAACTTCTTGCAAGATTTGAACTTTTTCTTTGGTAACTTCACCTAAGATACGAATCCCCAAACCTGGCCCAGGAAAAGGATGTCTTTGCAAAATTGCATCTGAAATTTTCAAGGAACGCCCAACTCTTCTCACCTCATCCTTAAACAACAAACGCAATGGCTCAACAACACTCAATTTCATATAATCAGGCAAACCACCAACATTATGATGCGATTTTATAGTTTGAGATGGTCCTCCGTTAACAGAAACCGATTCAATCACATCAGGATAAATTGTACCTTGACCTAACCATTTTGCATCGGATACCAATTTCGATTCTTCGTCAAAAACATCAACAAACACTTTACCAATAGCTTTACGTTTCAATTCAGGATCTGTCAAACCATTTAAGGCAGCGTAAAATTTTTCAGAAGCATCAACTCCCTTCACATTTAATCCCATTCCTTTATAGGAATCTAGAACTGAAGCATATTCATTTTTACGTAACAAACCGTTATCTACAAATATACAATGCAAGTTTGCACCAATTGCTTTGTGTAATAAAACTGCTGCAACAGAAGAATCAACTCCTCCGCTTAAACCAAGAATCACTTTATCTGTTCCAATTTTAGCTTTTAACTCAGCTACTGTAGAATCAACAAATGAATCTGGAGTCCAGTTTTGAGAACATCCACAAATATTCACGACAAAATTATGAATCAATATTGCTCCTTCAGAAGAGTGATACACCTCTGGATGGAACTGAATTCCATAAGTTTGTTCGTTTTCAATATAATAACCTGCATTTTCAACATCATGCGTACTAGCAATAACCTTGAAATTACTTGCAATTTTTTTAATTGTATCACCATGTGACATCCACACTTGAGAGCCTGTTGTCATTCCATGAGTCAATTCGTGATTCGTGTCAACAAAAGACAAATTAGCTCTACCGTATTCCCTTATAGAAGAAGGTAAAACTTCACCACCAAAATTTCCTGCAAGATATTGGGCACCAAAACAAATTCCTAAAAGTGGAAATTTTCCTTTTACGGCACTTAAATCTGGTTTCGGTGCATTTTCATCGCGCGTAGAAAAAGGACTTCCAGACAAAATAACACCTTTGATATTTGCTGATAATTCTGGAACTTTATTCCATGGATGAATTTCACAATAAACATTCAGTTCTCTGATTCTTCTTGCAATTAACTGTGTGTATTGCGAACCAAAATCTAAAATTAAAATCATTTCTTGCATGGCGCAAAGTTAGACATTTTTTTTGGCTTGATAAATCGATTTTTTAAAAAGCTTTGGATAAATTTACTTTAGTATAAATTTAGGACATTTTGTCATATTTATTTTTTTGGAACAATTTATGACAAAAATAACTCCATTAACAATTGAAGCTTTCAAATTTATATTATCTTTGGGCTTCAAAAAATTTCAAAAACATGATTGGAGGACTTTTAAAGAAAATATTTGGCGATAAATCATCACAAGACAACAAACTTTATCAACCTATTATAGAACAAACAAATGCTTTTTCAGCTGCAATAAAGTCATTATCTGATGATGAATTAAGAGGAAAAACCTTTGAATTTCAAGCAAAAATAAAAGCTTCAACACAAAGTTTAGAGGACGAAATTTCAACTTTAAAAGAAAAATCTAATTCTGCTGAAGTTTCCGTTTTAGACAAGGAAGAATATTTTGAAAAAATTGATGCGCTTTCAAAAGAAATTGATCAAAAAATTGAAGAAACCTTAAAAGAAATCATGCCTGAGGCTTTTGCTGTGGTAAAAGAGACTGCTTTTCGTTGGGCAAACAATGGTCAATTGGAAGTTACAGCTCAAGATTTTGATAGAACTTTGGCAAATCAAAAAGATGGAATCACTATTACTGGTGACAAAGCTATCTGGCACAATGAATGGACAGCAGCTGGAACACCAGTAAAATGGTCAATGGTACACTATGATGTGCAATTGATGGGTGGAGCTGTTTTACATAAAGGTAATATTGCTGAGATGCAGACGGGTGAGGGTAAAACTTTAGTGGCAACACTTCCTGTTTATTTAAATGCACTTTCAGGAAAAGGGGTTCACGTAGTAACGGTGAATGACTACTTGGCAAAACGAGATTCAGAATGGATGGGACCTTTGTACCAATTTCATGGATTAAAAGTAGAATGTTTGGATAAAACACGCCCAAATTCGCCAGAAAGAAGACAAGCCTATTTAGCAGATATTACTTTTGGAACAAATAATGAATTTGGATTTGACTACTTGCGTGACAACATGTCAAGTTCGACAGATGATTTGGTGCAACAAAAACATCACTATGCCATTGTCGATGAGGTCGATTCGGTTTTAATTGATGATGCAAGAACACCATTAATTATTTCTGGTCCAACGCCAAAAGGTGACGAACATGAATTTTACGAATTAAAACCAAGAATTGAACGCGTAGTTGAAGCTCAAAAAAAATACGTTACTCAATGCTTAGTTGAAGCAAAAAAGAAATTGGAAGTAATCTCTTCGCCTTCAGATGATAAAAAAGATGTGAAAACTCTTTTAGAAGAAGGTGGAATGGCATTGTTACGAGCACACAGAGGTTTGCCAAAAAACAAAGCTTTAATTAAATTTTTATCTGAACCAGGAATTAGAGCGCATTTACAAAAAACAGAAAATTTCTACATGGCCGAGCAAGGTAAACACATGAAGAAAATTGATGCTGAATTATTTTTTGTAATTGATGAGAAAAACAATACGATTGATTTAACAGAAAAAGGAAT
>JBKCGI010000212.1:0-4785 GCA_046303515.1 Flavobacteriia bacterium
GGTTGGATTTGCAACGATTGTCGTTTTGATAAAAAAGATGTTTCAAATTGGACAATTGCTGGACCAAGAACAATAAACAGACATTCTGTAATTTCTCAAGGTCATTACCAAAGTCCACGAACAAGTGTTAAAAAACTAAAATAAGTCAAAGATGTTTTTAGAAAAATTAATCATAGTTGTTGCCGTTTTTGCTATCTCGATGTTGGTTGCTTTATATTCAACCTACTTTGAAAGAAAAGTGGCTGCATGGTTTCAAGATCGTATCGGTCCAGACAGAGCAGGACCATTTGGGTTGTTGCAACCTTTAGCGGATGGTGTGAAAATGTTCATGAAAGAAGATTTCATTCCAAGAAATGCAGATAAATGGTTGTTCATCATGGGTCCTGGAATTGCGATGTTTACTTCTTTACTAACAAGTGCAATTATTCCGTGGGGAAAAGATTTGAATTTATTTGGAAAAGATATTTCCTTGCAAGTTGCTGATGTGAATGTTGGAATCTTATTCATTTTAGGAGTTTTGTCGCTTGGAGTTTATGGAATTATGATTGGAGCTTGGGCTTCTAATAACAAATTCTCTTTATTTGGAGCAATTCGTGCAAGTTCTCAAATGATTTCTTACGAATTAGCGATGGGAGTTACTGTAATTACAATCGTAATGATGACAGGAAGTTTGAGTTTGCGTGAAATTACTGAATCTCAACACGGAATGAATTGGAATATTTTTTATCAACCGGTTGCATTTATCGTGTTTTTCGTTTGTGCTTTAGCAGAATTGAATCGTGCACCATTCGATTTATCGGAATGTGAAAGTGAGTTGATTGGTGGATACCACACGGAATACGGTTCCATGAAATTAGGATTTTTCTTATTTGGAGAATACGTAAGTATGTTCGTTTCATCAGCAGTGATTTCAATCTTATTCTTTGGAGGTTACAACTTCCCAGGAATGGATCATTTCTCTGGAAACACATTAGCAATCTTAAGTGTAGTAGCGCTTTTTGCAAAAACATTCTTCTTTATCTTTGTTATCATGTGGATTCGTTGGACTTTACCTCGTTTCCGTTTCGATCAATTGATGCATTTAGGTTGGAAAAAATTAATTCCAATTGCATTGATAAATATGTTAATTACAGGTTTAGTAATTGCCTACAAAGAAGGTTGGTTTTAAATAATATTAAAATAAAGTTATGCAATTATCCAATAGAAGTAAAGTAGTTTCAGACAAGCCAATGACTTTCATGGAGAAACTATATTTACCTGCGATTATAGGTGGAATGTGGATTACCTTCAAACACTTATTTCGTAAAAATAATACCATTAAATATCCAGAAGAACAGCGTATTTTCGCTCCTGTTTACAGAGGTATGCACGTTTTAAAGCGCGATGAGCAAGGAAGAGAAAATTGCACCGCTTGTGGATTATGTGCGGTTGCTTGTCCAGCTGAAGCAATTACAATGGTAGCTGCTGAACGTAAAAAAGGAGAAGAGCATTTGTACCGTGAAGAAAAATATGCTGAAACATATGAAATCAACATGTTACGTTGTATTTTCTGCGGATTATGTGAAGAAGCTTGTCCAAAAGAAGCAATTTTCTTGACAGATAGAATCGTACCAACTGAATACGAACGCACTGATTTCATTTATGGAAAACAAAAGTTAGTTGAGACAATTGAAAATCCAATTGATATTACATTGAGACAACACACAGGTAAAAGAACAGAAAAATGAGTATAGATTTAATTATATATATGCTTGGAGGTTTAACCATTGGTTCTGCTTTAATGGTAATTCTAAGTAAACACCCTGTAAGAAGTGTGTTATTTTTGGTATTAACTTTCTTTTTAATTTCTGCCAATTACATCATGTTGAATGCACAATTTGTAGCTGTAGTGAACATCATTGTTTATGCTGGTGCAATCATGGTATTGTTCCTATTTGTATTGATGTTGTTGAATTTGAGCAAAGAAAATGAACCAAAATCCTCGTTGATGATCAAATTAGCTGCTGCGCTTGCTGGTGGTTCATTAATGGTAGTCTTAATTGCAGCCTTGAAAGATAGCGTAATCATGACTACTGCTCATGTGGCCAACAACGATATGGGCTTGGTAAAAAACTTAGGTCATTTGTTATTTACAGAATATGTGCTTCCTTTTGAAGTTTCATCTATTTTGTTCATTGCAGCGATGGTTGGAGCGGTGTTATTAGCGAAACGTGAAAAAAATATAACTGAGTAATATGGTATTAGCAACAGTTTTCGAACAAGGAGTTTCAATTCAATATTACATCATTTTAGCGACAATTTTGTTTGCTATTGGTGTGATAGGTGTTTTGACTAGAAGAAATTCAATCATTCTTTTGATGTGTATTGAATTGATGTTAAATGCAGCAAATTTATTGTTGGTTGCGTTTTCAACATACTTTGGAAAAGCAGACGGACAGATTTTTGTTTTCTTTATCATGGTTGTAGCTGCTGCAGAAGCAACAGTTGGACTTTCCATTTTAGTGATGGCATATAGAAACGCAAGATCTGTTGATGTAGGAATTTTCAATAAATTAAAAGGATAAGAAATGACATTAGATACAATCATATTAAGTATTTTAGCTCTACCTTTAATTGGAGCTTTAATCAACGGTACGCTTGGGAAATATCTTCCTAAAGTTGTTGTTGGTTCGCTTGCTACAATCGTAATGTTTGCAGCATTTGGATTGGCATTAATGGCTTTCTTTAATCTAGGAGAAGGAAAAAACATTCACTTGTATTCTTTCTTAAATTTTGAAGATTTTAAACTTAATTTCTCACTTCAAGTAGATGCTTTGTCTGTTTGGATGACCTTAATTATCACAGGAGTTGGATCGTTGATTCACCTTTTCTCAATGGGCTATATGAGTCACGATAAAGGTTACTACAAATTCTTCACCTATCTAAACATGTTCGTTTTTGCGATGTTGATTCTGGTATTGGGAAGCAACTATTTCATGTTATTCTTCGGATGGGAAGGTGTAGGTATCTGTTCTTACTTATTAATTGGTTTCCACTACAGTGACGAGAAAAAAGGTTTGTTGAATAGTGTAGCTGCAAGAAAGGCTTTTGTGATGAACCGTATTGGAGATTTAGGTTTATTGATCGGTTTATTTTTAATCCTAGCGCAATTTGGAACTTTAGAATACAAAGCATTAGCGGAAGTAATGTCTGTGGAACAAATTCCAGCTTCAGCTTGGATGATGTTTGGAATTACAATCTGTTTATTCATTGGAGCAACAGGAAAAAGTGCTCAAATTCCATTGTTTACTTGGCTTCCAGATGCAATGGCGGGACCAACACCAGTTTCAGCATTGATCCACGCGGCGACGATGGTACCAGCTGGTATTTTCTTAGTGGTTCGTTCTAATTTCTTATTCGAACACGCTCACATGACGCAAGAAATCATGTTGTACATTGGTTTGGCAACTTCTTTGATTTCTGCTTTCATAGCGATGCGTCAAAACGATATCAAAAAAGTTTTGGCTTATTCAACTGTTTCACAATTGGGATTCATCTTTGTTTCTTTAGGAATGGGAGGTTACGTTGCAGCTATGTTTCACGTTACGACTCACGCTTTCTTTAAAGCTTTATTGTTCTTAGGTTCAGGATCTGTAATCCATGCTATGTCAGACGAACAAGATATTCGTTCCATGGGTGGATTGAGAAAATTCATTCCTATTACCCACATTACATTCTTAATCGGAACTTTAGCAATTGCAGGAGCGCCATTTTTATCAGGCTTCTTCTCTAAAGATGAAATTTTAGCTCATGCGCTACACCACAATCCTGTGATTTATGTTTTATTGGCTTTCAGTGCTTTGTTGACAGCGGTTTATATGTTTAGATTATATTTCTTAGTTTTCTTTGGTTCATTCAGAGGAACAGAAGATCAAAAACATCATTTACACGAAAGTCCATTAAACATGACTTTACCTTTGATGATTTTAGCAATTGCATCTGTTATTGGTGGAGCCTTAAATATCCCAAGTTTATTAGGAGGAAATCATTGGATGGCTCACTTCTTGGAACATACAACTGCAGGTTTAAACAAAGTTGCTCCGGTTCATTTATCCAATGGTGATACAATGATGTTGATGATTGCAGCTTCTGTAATTACGATTATCGCTTTCATCGTTTCATATATCTATTATGTGAAAAAAGGAAATACAGCAGTTGCTGACGATCAACAAACAGGTTGGGTAAAACTTTCAGCAAACAAATTGTACTTTGATGAAATTTACAATGTGCTATTTGTAAAACCAACTGAATGGATTTCAAAAGCTTTTTACAACATCATTGAGATTGGACTTTTAAATCGTTTGGTTTATGGATTTGCTTCAATGATTGGAAAATCTGGTGAAATCGTTCGTAAATGGCAATCTGGTATCGTTTCAAGTTATATCTTGTGGATGGTATTTGGTATTGTCGGTATGGTTGTCTATTATTTTATTTACACTTTAAACAAGTAATATTTTGGAACTATTATTAATTCCCTTAGCTTTAACTTTAGTTAGTTTAATTATTCCCAAAGATTTTGTGAAGTATTTCGCATTACTTGGTGCTTTAGCTTCTTTGGTTTTTGGAATCGGTCATTTATGTACATATGATGTAAATTCAGGTTTCACTTATATTTTTAATCCAGAATTTCAACAAGCTTTTGGTTTGACCTTTAACATGGGTTACGACGGAATGGGTTTAATTATGATACTTTTAACGAGTGTAATTATTCCTTTGGTTTTATTAAGTAATTTCAATAGAGAAATT
>JBKCGI010000213.1:0-3161 GCA_046303515.1 Flavobacteriia bacterium
AATATTAACCATTAATTCTGGGTCAATTACATTTTTTAGTATTTCTCGAATCGTTTGTTCTTCTTTTTCCAAATTTTTCATATTTTTTTCCTTTTATGTAAAATGATTGTAAAAACATTAAAATTATAAATGAGTGCTGCAATAATCAATAATGAGATAGCAAAAAGTGTCAAATGATTTATTTTAAATAACAAAGATGGTATTAATACAAGAACCCCGAATAAATGAAAAATGAGTTGTAAGTTTAACATCTTTTCACTGTACAAATCTTTTGGCAGTGGTGTTTTCTCTTTACCAACAACTGATTTGTATTCCTTCAACCATATAATGAAAGGTAAAGTTTTAAAGGTTTGACCAAGAATGATAGTTGAAATAAAACCAATTAAAATCGAAATTAAATAAGAAATACTAAAATCAAATTTATTTGGGTCAAAATTGGATATAACCAAAGCGAAAACTAAAGGTAATAACAATAGAATAAAAGCTAAATATGTCTTTTTAAGTCCTAAGTCTAATTTTTTCTTTACACGAGCTTTGTAAACTGTATATACAAAATATAAGAAAAAAGCGAGACTTAATGCTCCGATGGAAAAAGCAATCTTTGTTCCAATATTAAAATGGAAAATGGAAGAAAATAGTCCTAAGAACAAGGCCGAGTTTATCAGGTAAAAACAAATTTCTAAAGGTTTTTTGTTCAAGTTGTGTGAAACTAAAAACATGGGTATTAAAACACTAGCTACACCAAAAACAAGTTGTAAAAACCAACCAATAATACCAAAGTGAGCATGAATTTTCAATAGTTCCAAATGAGATACGGAAATAAATGGAAAAGCTAAATTGATAGCTAAGAGGAAACCTAAAATACAGGTAATAAAAAACCAAAGAATTGCAATTAAAATTAGTTTTTCTTCTATTTTGGTTATTATTACATTTTTGATAGTTAGTAATGTATTTAACACAAAAATTAGAGAAGAAATACTTATCAAAACTCCTCCGACCCACAAAACTGTTTGTAAGATTTCGAACCAAAACCCGATAATAACTAACATGGTACCACCTAACAAAGAAAACAGACTATAAAAGGCTAGTTTTTCACTAAAAAGTTTTGTTTTGAAAATCACCGGAATTAATTGATACAAGGCACCAAAAATCACCACCGTAACAAAACCAAGTACAAATAAATGAGTAATTGCCAGAAGTTTGAAACTAAAAAAATGTTGGTGTAAAATTTCTGAATTAAATAATAATAAAAATAAAACAAGTAACCATACTACTGAAGCAATTCCAAAATGAGGAATTACTAGTCTTGAACTTGGAGCCATATTTGTTGAGGGGCTTGACATCTATTTTGAAATTAGAATTAACACTTCATCTTCAGATTTTACATAGTATTGCATGTAATATGCTCGTCGCTCTAATTCTGG
Organism: Flavobacteriia bacterium; assembly: GCA_046303515.1. GTDB lineage: Bacteria > Bacteroidota > Bacteroidia > Flavobacteriales_D > Crocinitomicaceae > M2408. The sequence goes on from JBKCGI010000213.1 coordinate 1,425, forward strand.
AATAAGAAATTGAGGAACTTTTTTATGAAAAACTTTCAGCACTTTTTGTTGTGGCAAATGTTCTAAATTTTCAAGAATAGTTAGCATAGGTAATGGCATTTCTAAATCACGAACATCAAGTTCAATCTGATTATCTTTAGTTGCATTATCCTCATAAATAAATTCTTTCTCCTCTAATTCTTTAACTAGATTAGGAAGCTCAAAGTTTATTTTTTTATCCGTTTTTTGAAAATAGCTTTTAAATAGATTTTCCTCCTTTTGTATGGTTGAACAAATAAAGCCTTTTTGTGTAAAAATTCGAATCAAAGGAATAGGTTCAAAAGAATTAATTACCTCCAAGGTTTCATCCTTCTTCAAATCTTTTGCTGCATTCAAAATTAGTAAAAATGGATCTTCTCCTTTTTCAATAATTGGTCGCACATCAATTGACTTTGTTGGGATTATTTCCTTATTGACATTGGTTAAGCTTATTTCTTCTTGTGTATCTTTCTCATTTGTGTCAATGCTGAATCCAATTGATTTTAATTTTTCAAACATTTCATCAATTGAGCATTTTCCAATTTTTGAAGCCTCAGCAATATTAACCCTTGGTGCAAGTAAAGCCCTTAAAATAGGGTTTTTTAATTTTTTAAAGTGTGGATTAATGGAAGCAATTACGTCAATTGCTTCCATGTTATGTTTGATAAGAACTGATATTTTGGTTTGACTGTTGATTAACATACTCAATGATTAACTAAATAATTCACTTTCTAATTCAATCGCTTTTTTAAACAAAATGTTATTTTCTAAATGAATATGATGATGCAAATCTTTTTCGTATTCTTTTAACTTTGAGAACAAAACACGATACGAATTGCAGGCATCTTCTGGTGGTGTAAAATTATTACTTAATTCTTTCATTCTTTCTGTAACTTCACCAACAGCTGTATGTTCGCTCTCCATCATATTAATGGGATTATCGATTGAACCAAATGGTGCTCTTTCCATTTTTCTGCCTTCTTTTTTACAGTCTACCATCTCCTTAATATATGGAAATAAGATCATTTCTTCCTTATTCATGTGCATACTTAATTCCTCTGCAATTTCAAGATAATCATTTGCAATTTGAATCAATTCAGGATGTCTCTCTCCATGCACTCGTGCTACCTTTTGACTATACTCTAACAACATTGGGTGTGACTCTTTAACGTAAGAATGATGTCTATTTACAATGTAATCTGCCAAGAAATTTAGTTCCCAAGAATCATAGTTTTCATGATTCGTATCATCTTTTTCTTCAACTTTCTTCAACTCCTCTTTAACCTGTAAAACGTCCAAGCCTTTCTTTGCACATGCCTGCTCTAACGTTTTTTTTCCGCCACAACAAAAATCTAGACCAAATTTTCTAAAAACCTCAGCTCTTCTAAAATCATTCACAACCATTTGACCAATAGTTTCTGGCTTTTCGCCAATTTTCAGTTTTTTAATTTTTACCTCCCATATTTCAGGACCATTTAACAAATATTCCCATTCAAAAGTTTGACCTCTTTCTGCTAATAATTGATAGTATAAAGGCTTAGGGTCATGATCATTGTGAATAACAAACTCTTGTTCTTCCAAAAGCGTGTCGTATTTTTCAAAAATAGTTGGATGTTTCAGTCTTGGTTCAATTAATGTTACATTTATCGTTTCCATATTATAAAGATTTTAATATTATAATGCAAAATTATCTATTTAATTCAATTAAAAGACAAATAC
>JBKCGI010000214.1:0-3353 GCA_046303515.1 Flavobacteriia bacterium
GAAAGAAATTGGTCCATGGTTTGATTGGTTGTATGTTGATTTTGACTCTCTCTTTCAAGCAGCTAAAAAAGTTGGTTTGAAAGCATCGAGAGTATTTGATAAAGATGATCATTTTTTGGCGCAAATGACCGTAGATTAATAAGATAATATGAAGAATTTTAGAATAGTTTTACTTTCTGGTATTTCCTTAGTAATTTTTGGATTTACTTTTTTACAATCCACAGAAAATCAAGAGCCCAAAACATCATTGCTCTGGAAAATTGAAGGGAATGGTTTGAAAAATCCTTCTTATTTATTTGGAACCATGCATATGATTCAAAAAGATTATTTCTATTTCCCGAGTGCTTTAGAGAAAATCATCAAAAAATCAGAATTGGTTCTCACAGAAATTGCCCTTAATGAAATGGGTGGCGATCAGCAAAAAATGATGCAATACATTTATCTCAAAGATGGTAAGTTAGTTGACTTCTTCAATCAAAAACAACAAGATACCTTATACAATTGGGCTAAATCTAAGTTGATGATGGATAAAGCAGGTTTTGATGCAGCTTTTGGAAAAATGAAGCCATTTGTTATCGTTCAAACTGTGATGCAACTAAATTTATTTGGAAAAACTGAGTCTTATGAACTTAAAATAAAAGAAGTTGCTGACAAAGCTAAAATTCCATTTTCAGGCTTTGAGACGATAGCGGAGCAAATGTCTTTTTTTGATAATTTATCCATGGAAAAACAAGCGTTAATGGTGATGGAAAGCATTCGTGATGAAGAAAAAAGCATTGCTTTAACAAATAACATGCAGGGAATATATAGAAGGCAGCAATTGGATTCTTTATACTACATAATTAAGTCAGAGGGTGGTGTAATTACCGATGATGAAGAAGTTTTTTTGACGAAAAGAAATGCCAATTGGATTCCGAAAATAAAAGAAACAATTGCAAATAAAAAAACTTTTATTGCAGTTGGTGCAGGCCATTTGGCTGGAGAAAAAGGAGTAATTGAACTTCTTAGGAAAGAAGGATATACTGTTACACCGATTCAATTTTAATTCATGAAAAAAATATTATTTTTAATTTGCCTAGCTTTTATTTTTTCAGCCTGCAAAACCTATTCTGACGACGATAAATTGTCTTTCGATCAAAAAATTTCAAATTACCTTAAAAAATCTAAAGTAAAATATATAAAGTCTGATTCAGGTTTGTATTATTTTATTGAAAAGGAGGGAGAGGGTGAATTTATCAAGCCAACGGATGAAGTAAGTTTCACCTATATTGGTAGATTATTGAATGGAAATGTTTTTGATGGGAAAAATACGAAGAATCCTGTTACATTTAAAGTTACTGAACTCATTATGGGTTGGCAGGAAGCCATGTTGTATTTGAAAAAAGGGGCAAAGGTAAAATTAGTTGTTCCACCACAATTGGGTTATGGTGATTATGATTTGGACGATATTCCACCAAATTCCGTTTTGCTTTTTGATATTGAGGTAAAAGAGGTTTTGTAATTACTTTGGAATACAAATTTCGTAAAGAGTACCTCCAGAGTTTGTGGTTAAGGTAATTTTTGCACCAATTTGTTCTGATAAATCATGAATCAAAGTTAAACCAAAGGATTTTTTGATTTCGTCACTCATATTGAAGCCATTTCCATTATCAGAAATCACAATACAATTATCATTTTTCTTGCTGCGTAAATAAACATTTACTTCTAGATTTTTCGCGATTTTAATACCGTGTTTTGCTGAATTACTGATAATTTCATTGACAATTAAACCAACTGAAACGGATGCTTCAGATTTTATGAAACATTCGTTTAAATTCAAATTAAAAGAGATGTTATTGGAAAATGATTGTTCTAAGCCTTTGATTAATTCTTCCAAATAACTTTTCAAATTTACGTGAACATAATTTCCTGAAACATATAATTGTTCGTGTAATTTTGATATAGAAATAATCTGATTTTCAAGATTTTCCAATACCTCAATTGCTTTGTTGTCTTCTATAGCGCGAGATTGAATGCGCACCAAACTAACCAACATCGTTAAATTGTTTTTCAGTCGGTGATGCATTTCAACAAGAAGTGTGTTTTTTTCTTCTAGCGCTTTTTTAAGTTTTTCTTCGTAATGTTTCCGTTTATGGTTTTCAATGGAAAGAGAAACGATTTGACTGACAGCTAAGGCAAAATTTTCCTCGTCATCACTCCATTTTCTGCTACTTTTGCAATCTTCAAAACAAATTACTCCTGCTAATTTACCTTCAATTCTCACTGGAATATCCATGATTGCTTTGATTTGATATTCAAGGCAATAATTGTCTTTTAATTCAGCGCTAATTTCATCCGTGTAAACATTTTCAATTTTTATTGCTTTATCACTCTGCAAATGAGCGAAATAACTAGGGATTTGATTTTCTAATAAAATTTCTCCTTTACTGAAGAGGCTATTTTTGTAGCAATAATTTGCAATACATTCAATTCTAGCTGGATTGTGTTTAAATAACCAAATATTTACACGTTCAACTTTCAAGCAAATAGACAATTTTTCTCCTAAACGATACAGAACATCGTCTAAGGTATCCGAATCCTTTACAGGTAATTTGGATAATTCTTCAAATTGCTTGTGAAAATTTAGCGTCATCTTAAATGTAAAGATATAAAAAAAAAAGATTCAACAACAAAAAAAAGTGTTTAAACGATAATTTTCTTTGTTTTGAGGGGTGAATGGATAATTTTTAAAATTAATTTTTGAATAATTTGCTCATTTAGTTTCAAAATTGTAATTTTGGGCAACGAAAAAAAATAAACATGAGCGTTTTAGTTAACAAAGATTCAAAAGTTATTGTACAAGGATTTACAGGAAGTGAAGGAACTTTCCATGCAGGTCAAATGATTGAGTACGGAACAAACGTAGTTGGAGGTGTTACTCCAGGTAAGGGTGGTTCAACTCATTTAGATAGACCAGTTTTTAACACCGTAAAGGATGCTGTTGAGAAAGCAGGAGCTAATGTTTCAATTATTTTCGTGCCACCAGCATTTGCTGCAGATGCGATTATGGAAGCTGCAAACGCAGGAATAAAAGTAATCGTTTGTATTACGGAAGGAATTCCAGTAAATGATATGGTGAAAGCAAAAGAATACATCAAACAATACGATACGCGTTTAATTGGTCCTAACTGTCCAGGAATTATTTCTGCAGATGAAGCAAAAGTTGGTATCATGCCAGGTTTCGTTTTCAAAAAAGGAAAAATTGGAATCGTTTCTAAATCAGGAACTTTGACTTACGAAGCAGCTGACCAAGTTGCTAAGGCTGGTTTAGGAATCACAACTGCTATCGGTATCGGTGGAGATCCAATTATTGG
>JBKCGI010000215.1:0-4866 GCA_046303515.1 Flavobacteriia bacterium
ATTTGTATACAAATAATGATGATTTGAGACGACTTTTGAATCCTGATAAGAGTATGTAATGTAAGAAGAATCGTAATCAGATTTAGCAAATGATAAATCAAAACCTAATGCTATTCGGTCATTTATCCTTTTTTCTATCCTAATTCCTAATGGTCCAATCCTTTTACCTTGATATCCTGAAATATCAACAAAACCATAATTAACAGCAAATAAATTTTTCTCACTTTCTATTTGGCAAAATAGGTTCTTGATTAGAAAAACAAATAACATACAAAAAATAATATTTTTCATCTATTTTCAATTGTAGAAATTTAACTTGAGCCAATTTAAGAATTTAACTCAGTAACTAAGTTTGATGTTTTAAATATACGAATAATTTATCCTACATAATAGAATTTTATTTTTTGAATAGAAATTAATACTTACACGTTTTATCTATTTCATTCAATCAACTAACAAAAAAAAGCCCGACCAAAATAGATCGAGCTTTTCAGTATTAGAAATATAATTTATTAATTCACCAACAACTTATGCGAAGGAGCAAACTTAGTTAAGTTAATGCCTTGTACAGCTGCTTTGTATTCTTCAATAGTTGGAGTTCTACCCAAAATTGTTGACAATACTACCACTGGAGTAGAAGAAAGTAAAGATTCTCCTTTTTTGCCTTCTGCATCCTCCACTACTCTTCCTTGGAACAAACGTGTAGATGTTGCCATTACGGTGTCACCTTTTTCAGCTTTTTCTTGGTTACCCATACATAAGTTACATCCTGGACGCTCCAAGTATAACATGTTTTCATATTTTGTGCGCGCTTCACCTTTTGGTGCATTGTCGTTAAATTCGAAACCAGAATATTTTCTTAATACTTCCCAGTCACCTTCAGCCTTTAGCTCATCAACAATGTTGTATGTTGGAGGAGCAACAACCAATGGAGCTTTAAATTCTACCTTACCGTATTGCGCTTCGACATTTTTCAACATTTGAGCCAAAATTTTCATGTCGCCTTTGTGAACCATACAAGAACCGATAAATCCAAGATCTACCTTTTTAGTTCCACCATAGAAAGACAATGGTCTGATAGTATCGTGTGTATAACGTTTCGAAACGTCTTTATTATTTACATCTGGGTCAGCAATCATTGGTTCAGCAATCTGATCCAAATCAACTTCAACCTCAGCATAATATTTCGCATTAGCATCTGGTGTCAAAGCAGGTTTTTCACCCGATCTGATTTCAGCAATACGTTTATTAGCTTTATTAATCAAACCTTGAAGCACTTGATTGTGGTTATCCATTCCTTTGTCAATCATAATCTGGATTCTGCTTTTCGCAATTTCCAAGGATTCAATCAAGGTATCGTCCTCAGAAATACAGATAGACGCTTTTGCTTTCATTTCAGCTGTCCAATCCGTAAAGGTAAAGGCTTGATCTGCCGTAAGTGTACCCAAGTGAACTTCAATAATTCTTCCCTGGAATACGTTTTCACCACCAAATTTGTGCAACATTTGAGCTTGAGTCGCATGCACTACATCACGGAAATCCATGTATTCAGCCATGTTTCCTTTAAACGTTACTTTCACTGATTCAGGAATTGGCATAGAAGCCTCACCCGTAGCCAAAGCCAAGGCAACTGTTCCAGAGTCAGCTCCAAAAGCAACACCTTTTGACATTCTTGTATGCGAGTCACCACCAATGATGATTGCCCATTCGTCAATTGTAATATCATTCAACACCTTGTGAATCACGTCCGTCATTGCATGGTAAACTCCTTTCGGGTCACGAGCAGTAATCAAACCGAAATCATTCATGAATTTCATCAATTTCGGGATGTTTGCTTGCGCTTTTTTGTCCCAAACAGAAGCTGTATGACATCCTGATTGATAAGCTCCGTCAACGATTGGCGAAATCACAGTTGCAGCCATCGATTCCAATTCTTGTGCTGTCATCAAACCTGTTGTATCTTGCGAACCAACAATGTTTACTTCGACACGCACATCCGAACCAGCGTGTAAGGCTTTTTTAGAAATTGTTCCTACAGCATTTCTATTGAAGATTTTTTCAACAGCTGTCAAACCTTGTCCCTCAATTGAAACTTCTTTTGAAGGCGCATAAACTAGAGGCGTTTCGATTCCTAAAGTTTTTGCTGCAAAAGTTTGTATTTTTTTACCGAAAACAATCGCATAAGATCCACCAGCCTTGATGAATTCCATCTTTTGTGGCGTGAAAGCTTTTGAAATATCAATCAGCTCTTTGTCTCCGTTATATAATTTTTTAGTTTTGGTATTGATTGTCAAAACTGTTCCTGTTTCTACAGAATAAGCTTGCTCTAAAATTGGATCACCATTTTCATCGCGAACAATGTTTCCTGAGGCATCCGTCTTTTTCACCCAGTTTTTCAAATCCAAACCTATACCTCCTGTTACATCAACAGTAGTCAAGAAAATTGGTGAAATTCCGTTTGTACCAGCAACAATTGGCGCAAAGTTTACAAATGGAACGTAAGGACTTGCTTGTTTTCCCGTCCACAATGCTACGTTATTCACACCCGACATACGAGATGAACCTACACCCATTGTCCCTTTTTCAGCTATCAACATTACTCTTTTGTCAGGATGTTTTACTTGTAAAGCTTTAATTTCTTCTTGGGCTTGAGGCGTAATCATACATTTCCCATGCAATTCACGATCTGAACGAGAGTGTGCTTGGTTTCCTGGAGAAAGTAAATCTGTTGAAATATCTCCTTCACCAGCGATAAATGTTACTACTTTGATTTCTTCTTCAATTTCAGGAAGTTTTGTGAAGAACTCTGCTTTGGCGTAACTTTCTAAAATTTCTTTCGCAGCTGCATTTCCATTGTTATATGCTTGTTTCAAACGGTCTGCATCCGCATCATACAAATAAACTTGCGTTTTCAAAACTTCAGCAGCTTGTTTTGCAATGGTAAGATCATCACCTAAAGCCAAATCTAATAAGGCAATAATAGAAGGTCCACCTTTCATGTGAGACAACAATTCGAAAGCAAAAGCAGGTGTGATTTCTGCCACGTTTTCCTTCCCAAGGATAATTTCCTTTAAAAAATTCGCTTTTTCAGCTGCAGCACTTGTAGTTCCTGGCAAGGTATTATAAATAAAAAACTTCAAGGAATCTTTGCGGTATACAGTCCCGGAATCTTTGATTTGCGCAATGATTTCACTCAATAATTCAGCTCCATCAATTGGTTTTGGATGAAGTCCTTGAGTTTTTCTTTCTTCAATCTCTTTGATGTATTCTTGATACGTATTCATAACTGTGACTCTTTAACTTTTACATTGAAAATTTCGCTGTAAATTTAGTCAATTAAAGCCAAATATGAAATAAAAAACAAAAAATATAGTCTTAAAATGTCTATTTTTCTATTTTAAAATATAAGCAACAATTTTGTACTTGCCATACTGAATGAAATGTCGCTCTTTGCACATTTTCTTTAAATCTAAATTCTGACTCGAAAACGCAAGACCTGAATCTTCTTCGTTCCATTCTGAAACAATTATTTTAGGATTATATCGCTTCAACAAAAACTTATCGTTGAAAAATCCTTTCCAAACGGGAATTAATTTTGCTTTACTCTCTTTTGCTAAAATACAAGACCATACACCAGCAACTAAATCACCTTTGTTTACTTGTTTTTTGAACCATTCATTTTCATTTTTAATCACGAATGTTCTTTCCAAATAGGAATTTTTGTAAACCAATATATTCGTTAGGAACATTATAAAAAGTACAACATAAACGAAAATTTTATTAATAAAATGATGTCTGATTTCAAAAAAGACTAATAATTGAATAAAAATAAAAAAGCTAATTGAAACATAGAATGAAAGCATATATCTTGGTGGCACATACCATATGAAAAACTTGTGACATTCAATAAAAACCCAAGCTAAATTTAAAACACTCAAGTTGTAAAATTTTGAACTTTTTTCTTTGCGTGTTTTAAATAAAAAATAAATAACAGAAAGTAATAAAAACAATGACAATACGATTGTCCTTTTATCTAACATAAAATACTTGAACTGCTTGAACGCTTGCGTAGTCCAAAATCTTGGATGCATTATTCGATCTGAAACCTCTTGTTGCAAAACAATTTTAACAAGTTCCCAATTAGGTAAAATCCAACACAAAAAATAGAAGGTAAATAAACTAAAATTGAGAGTTAAAAACAGTAAAATATGTTTCTTCTTAAACTTATACTCACTTCGATATAGAAGGTAAATAAATACAACTGGTACAAAATAAATATAAACAAATTGGACTTTTAATAAAAAGACCAAAAACAAAGCAATTGATCCCCAAATTAGATATTTTAGCTGAAATTCTTTAAAATAATTAGAGAAAAAAATTAGCGCAAAAAAAGTAGTAAAAGCAGCTAATGATTCAGTCATTGAAAAATGAAAGTATTGAAAAATGTAAAAATTAAACAATAGGGTGAAAAACATTACATATCCTTTCAGATTAATTTGCAATTTTTTCAATGATATCAGAATTACTACTGACAAACATATAACAAGGAAAAAACGAATATAAAACAAGGAATTACCTGAAAAATAAGAAATAGGCAAAATTAGTGCATCGAAAACAGGCGATTTAATTAGGTTATTATTTTCGGCTATTCCAAAATCGCTATAATTTACAAAATTATTTACTTGGGAGGTATTTAGTCCTTCATCAGATAAGGCGTCTCGAGACAAATTCCCTAACTCTAAACTTGGATCTGCTTCAAGAAAGGGTAAGTGTAAAACTAATAGGGCTATAAAAAAAAATAAAGAAACAAAAATAGATTTCATTTCTTTATTTTTAAATATATGTATATAATTCATTATTTTCCTC
>JBKCGI010000216.1:0-18821 GCA_046303515.1 Flavobacteriia bacterium
TTCCAATTTTTTTCATTTTATATATTTTTTACTTAGTGTCAATTTTACAATTACAAATTTAGTATTATTTTTATTTAAAAACAAACTATGTTGTGGACAAATATTCATAAATCTTTTCGAATTTATCTACTTTTTTGTATAATTTTGGCAAATCTTTTTAATAATTATGGAAAATAACGATTTAGTAAAAATAGCATCTCAAGTAAGAAGAGATATTTTAAGAATGGTAACACAAGTAAGTTCAGGTCACCCTGGAGGTTCTTTAGGTTGTGCAGATTTCTTGACAGTTCTCTATTTTCATCAAATGAAACACACCGCAAATCCATTTTCAATGGATGGAAAAGGTGAAGATTTATTCTTTTTATCAAATGGTCATATTTCTCCAGTTTGGTATAGTGTTTTATCAAGAGCTGGTTATTTTCCAACACAAGATTTAGGAACATTCAGAAGATTGGGTTCAAAATTACAAGGACATCCAAGTACAGATAAAGGTTTGCCAGGTATTAGAATGGCTTCTGGATCTTTAGGTCAAGGTTTATCTGTTGCAATTGGAGCTTGTGAAACAAAAAAATTAAACAAGGATAATACAATCGTCTATACTTTACATGGTGATGGCGAATTGCAAGAAGGTCAAATTTGGGAAGCAGCAATTTACGCAGCAGCCAAAAAAGTTGACAATTTAATTTGCACTATTGATTATAATGGTCGTCAAATTGATGGAGACGTGGAAGATGTAATGTCTCTTGGAAACTTGGCACAAAAATGGATAGCTTTTGGTTGGGAAGTTTTAGAAATGGATGGACACAACATGGAAGAAATCAAACAAACATTGGCAAAAGCTAAAAGCATGACAGGAAATGGAAAACCAATAATGATTATTATGAAAACCGAAATGGGTCAAGGTGTTGATTTCATGATGGGTACACATAAATGGCATGGTTCTACTCCAAATCCTGAACAATTAGCAAATGCTTTAGGTCAATTGGAAGAGACTTTAGGAGACTATTAACTAGTTAGAAGTTAGAAGTTAGGAGTTAGGAGTTATTAGTTAGGAGTTAGGAGTTATTAGTTAGGAGTAGCGGACACTGAGCGAAGTCGAAGTGTGAGTTAGGAGATATTAGTTAGAAGTTAGGAGTAACGGACACTGAGCGAAGTCGAAGTGTGAGTTAGGAGTTATTAGTTAGTAGTTAGGAGTTATTAGTTAGGATTAACGGACACTGAGCGAAGTCGCGATGTATTGAGCTTGTCGAAATGAAGTGTAAGTTAAGAGTTTAACTCAAAACTGAAATTAACTAAAAAAAATGATAGATGTAACGTATTTAGTTCACTGAATTATATAAAAAATGAACAAACTGGTTTTAAGCATATTATTTTTTGTTTTTCTAGGGAATGTATTTTCTCAAGAAAAAGAAAAACTAACTCGAATTTTATTCGTGTTGGATGCTTCGAACAGTATGAATGCATCTTGGGGAAATGGTCAAACTAGAATTGAGGCAGCCAAAGAAATTTTATCCAAACATGTTGATAGTTTGCGAGATGTGCCAAATTTGGAAATCGCCTTGCGAGTTTATGGTCATCAATCACCAATTACTGCGACATATCAAGATTGTAACGATACCAAATTGGAAGTTCCATTCGCAAAAGATAATTTCACTCAGGTCAAAAATAGAATCAAATCTATCCTGGCAAAAGGTACAACGCCAATTGCTCGTTCTTTGGAAGCCTCTGCAGCAGATTTTCCTGATATGAATTCAAGAAATATTATCATCTTGATTACCGATGGAATTGAAGCATGTGACAATGATCCCTGTGTGATTGCGAAAAAACTGAAAGACAAAAATATCAATGTTACACCTTTTGTAATTGGTTTAGGTTTGGATTTATCTTACTTAGAAAAATTCAAATGTATAGGCGCCTATTCTGAAGCCGAAACAAAGGATGCTTTTCGTAATGTTTTAAATAACGTTATCAACAAAGTTTTAATAAATACAACTACTCAAATTAACATCAACAATATTTCAAAAGAGCCAAAAGAAACGGATGTTACCATGTTTTTATATCAGGCTGGAACTAGTAAATTAATTTACACCTTTACACATACTATCAATCGATACGGTAATCCTGACACCTTAATTATTGATCCAAATTTGAAATATGATTTAGTTGTCAATACCATTCCTGTAATCGAAAAGAAAAACATTGAACTTAAAAAGAACACCCATAATACAATTGTCATTGATGGTCCACAAGGATACCTAAAACTTCGTTTAGCTAATGGTTTAAAAGATTATCCTATTGAAATGAGAGTAATGCAAAATGGGAAAAACACTACATTAAATGTACAACAACTCAATGCCACAGATAAATATATCGTAGGAAAATATGACGTGGAAGTGCTTACTCTTCCTCGAATTTATAAAACAATTGAAATTACTCAAGGTGCTACATTTAGTCTTGACGTACCAGCTCCGGGAAGTTTAAATTACAAGGCCGGAAATTACGTTGTTGCTCAAATTTTTGTGCTCAATGATTCAGGAAAATGGGATTGGGTTTATAACTTAAGTCAAACTTCCTTAAATGCCTACTTAGATTTACAACCAGGTAATTACAAAGTGGTGTACAGGCAGAAAAACTTGCCTTCAACCTCCTACACTTACTCAAAAGACTTTAGAATAATGTCAAATAAAACAACAACAATAAATTTTTAAAAACAAGAAAAATGATTGAATTTGAAATTTTTGGAAACAAAGATACACGCTCTGGTTTTGGAGAAGGTTTACACGAATTAGGAAAAACACATCCAGATGTTGTCGCACTTTGCGCTGACTTGATTGGTTCATTGAAAATGGATGCTTTTAAAGCTGATTTTCCTGAGCGTTTTTTCCAAGTTGGAATCGCAGAAGCAAACATGATTGGTATTGCTGCAGGTATGACTATCGGTGGTAAAATTCCATTTACAGGTACTTTTGCAAACTTCTCAACAAGTCGTGTTTATGATCAAATTCGTCAATCTGTTGCTTATTCTAACAAAAATGTAAAAATCGCTGCCTCTCACGCTGGTTTGACATTAGGTGAAGATGGTGCAACGCATCAAGTTTTAGAAGACATAGGAATGATGAAAATGTTGCCAAATATGACAGTTGTTGTTCCTTGTGATTTCAACCAAACAAAACAAGCTACTATTGCAGTTGCTGACCACGATGGTCCAGTTTACTTGCGTTTTGGTCGTCCAGTAATGCCTATTTTCATCAAGCCTGATGCAAAATTTGTAATTGGACAAGCGGACGTTTTAGTTGAAGGAACAGATGTTACAATTGTTGCTTGTGGTCACATGGTTTGGAAAGCAATTGAAGCTGCAAAAGTTTTGGAAGAAAAAGGAATTTCTGCTGAAATCATCAACATGCACACAATCAAACCTTTAGATAAAACAACCTTATTGAAATCAATCGCTAAAACAAAATGTGTTGTTACGGCTGAGGAACATATGATTAACGGTGGTTTGGGTGATTCTGTTGCACAAGTTTTGATACAAGAAATGTTGGTTCCTCTAGAATATGTTGGAGTTAACGATCAATTTGGTCAAAGTGGTACGCCGATGGAATTGATGGCAAAATACGGAATTGATTCTCCAGATATCGTTACTGCTGTGGAAAAAGTGATTGCAAGAAAGGGATAGGATTGGATTGTTCGACTATTGGATCGTTCGATTATTGGACAGTCTAAAAATCTAACAATCGAAAAATCTAATAATCTTATTCATGAAAGAAGACTTCCTTAAACACCAAGGGCAAACCAACCAATCTCCTTATTTGATTGAAGTGGAAAGTTCCGAAGGAATTTACATATACGATAAAGCTGGAAAAGCTTACATGGACATGATTGCTGGTGTAGCTGTGAACAATATTGGTCATGGGCACCCAAAAGTCATTAGCGCGATTAAAAATCAGGTTGACAAGCATTTGCACGTCATGGTTTACGGTGAATTTATTCAAGATGCACAACTGAATTTTGCAAAAAAACTCACTTCGCTCCTACCCGATTCCTTAAATTCTGTTTATACAGTAAATTCAGGTACCGAAGCGAACGAAGCTGCCTTAAAATTAGCTAAACGCGTAACTGGAAGAACAGAATTAGTTTCTTTTCGGGGTTCTTATCATGGAAGTACGCACGGTTCGATGAGTGTTTCGGGAAATGAAGTTAAAAAACAAGCTTTTCGTCCACTTTTGCCTGATGTTCGCTTTTTGCAATTCAACAATAGTGAAGATTTACAAAATATTACCACCAAAACTGCAGGAGTAATCATCGAAACCATTCAAGGCGACGCGGGGGTTCGAGTTCCCGATTTAGCATTTCTGCAAGCTTTAAGAAAACGTTGTACTGAAGTTGGGGCTTTGTTGATTTTTGACGAAATCCAATGTGGAATTGGTCGTGCTGGAAAACTTTTTGCCTTCGAACATTTTAATGTTGTTCCAGATGTATTGACATTAGGGAAAGCTTTAGGTGGCGGACTGTCAATTGGCGCTTTGGTTTCTTCTCAAAAAAACTTATACGAATTCACATACAACCCTATGTTGGGTCACATCACCACTTTTGGTGGACATCCCGTAAATTGTGCTGCAGGATTGGCTTGTTTGGAAATCATGGAAACAGAAATTGATTTTCAAGAAGTGGAACGATTAGGTCAATTATTAGTGGATATCATTGGACAAAACGCTGAAATCAAAGAAATTCGCCGCATCGGTATGATGTTTGCTTTCGATATGGAAAGTTTCGAACGCGTTGAAAAAGTCGTGAAACGTTGCCTAGAAAAAGGTTTAATCAGTTTTTGGTTTTTATCTCACCCCTATAGTTTCAGACTTTCACCACCATTAAACATTTCTGAAGAAGAAATTAGAAAAGCTGGAAAAATAATTTTAGAAGCGATTGTGGAAACTGCTGATTAGTTGAAAGGTAGGGGCTAGTGTTTTTTAGTTTCGACCTCCAAAATTGAATTTGCCTAGTGAATAAAAATCATAATTTATTTAATATTCTTGAATTTTTAGATTAAATTTGTTACTTAGCAAGTTATGTGCGCTGAATAGTAAAATAAATTCATTTAAAATTTTAGTAAATGATTTACAACCTTTGTTATTTAATGTTAGTTTCCACTCTTGGTCTTTTTTTAAGAGATAATGAAACAAAATATGATGCAGTTTATAGCTACGACAGCACCATTGGAAAGGAAGAAGTGAAAACAAGTGGGAATACATACATTTATGTCAAACAAAAGCTTTTCATCAGAAATATTGATAAAACAAGTTTTGAGTTCAAACTTATTATAGAACGACAAGTTTGTAATTATGAAATTTCAGGAATTGCCACAACAGAAGCAAAGACAGACATGCTTTACGATCAGTATGTTGACGAAAATAGTAACGAAACATTTGATATAATTGAATATCGTTTTTCAAATGACAACATTAAATTAGTTGTACTCATGTCAACCGAAAAAGACAAAGTTGTAGTAGGTTTTAAAACAATCGGAGATCCAAATAAAATATGTCCATCAGAAGGTCAAATAATGAATATCGAATCATAAAAACTTTTAACTTAATAACATAATAAGAGTTCAATTGATTTTGTTGCAAAATCGAAATTTTAATCTTTCATTCCACCTCAATCACCAATCCTTTCAAATATTCTCCTTCCGGATGAAAAGCATTGATTGGATGATCCGCTGGTTGGTGCAATTGTTCCAAAATTCGCACATTTCGTCCACTTTCGATAGCTGCTGCAATGATGGTATTGGTAAACAAAAATTTATCTACCACTTGCGAACAAGAATAGGTGAAAATAATTCCTCCCGGTTTGATTTGACGAATCGCGTGTGCGTTCAAACGTTTGTAACCTTGAATTGCTTTGTGGCGCTTGTCTCTATGTTTTGCGAAAGCTGGTGGATCCAAAATGATGATGTCGTATTTTTCTGGTAAATCCTTGATGTATTCCATCGTGTCGGCAACAATTGACTCATGTTTGGAAGCCATTTTGTTTAATTTCACGTTCGCTTCCGTTAATTCAATTGCTTTTTTCGAACTGTCTAAAGAGTGCGCTAAAACTGCCCCACCTTTGATGGAAGCCAAAGAAAATCCTCCAGAATAACAAAAAGTATTCAAGACTTTTTTACCTAAACTGTATTTTTCGAGCAAAGCTCTGTTTTCTCGTTGATCGATAAAAAATCCTGTTTTTTGACCATTTACCCAATCAATTTCGTATTTGATTCCATTTTCTAAAGCAACATGAGGCGTTTCGCACGTTCCAAAAAGGTATTTGTTTTCGGCACCAATTCTTTCCGGTAAAGTATCTGAAGATTTAGAATAAATGGCTGTTAAATTTTCACCCAAAGCAGTTTGTAAAGCTGAAGAAATCATTTCTAAACTTAAATACATTCCCACGCTATGACATTGAATCACAGCAACTCCATTGTAAAAATCAACAATTAAACCAGGTAAATTATCCCCTTCACCATGCACCAAACGGAAAATGTTATTGTCTTTTCGCAGAAGATTCAATTTCATACGCAAATCAACTGCATGTTTCAATTGCTTGTTGAAAAATTCTTGATTGATTTCAATTTCATCAAAAGATAAAACACGCACAGCAATTGTACTTGGCTGAAAATGACCAATTGCCAAAAATCGACCTTTATTATCTAACAATTTTACAATTTCACCTTCTTGAATATCCTCTGTTTTAGAATCAATGGCTCCAGAAAAAACCCAAGGATGTTTTCTTAAGATGGAATGTGTTTTTGCTTTATTAATTTTCAGTTCGTGCATTTTGGACAATTTTTGCTCAAAAGTAAGGAGAAAGAAGCAACTACAATTTATTTTTCTACAAATATTTGCTTATTCTCTAAATATGATTTATTTTTGAACATTATGCTTGCTTTAAATGAAATCATATTGGAAGAAAAATTTATTGTGCAAACGATAAAATTTGGCATGCATGAGGTAATTATTAAAGAAGGTGAATTAATCGATAGCTCCGAAATTAATTTGATGAAAAAGATTAACCTTGAACTTTCAAATAATAAACCTTATGTACTTCTTGTCAACTCTAAAGAATTTGCAAGCATTACAAAATCGGCTAGGGAATTATCAGCTTCTCAGGAAATGGCTGAAACAACTTTTGCAAAAGCACTTTTGGTAAATAGTTTAGCACATAAATTAGTAGGTAATTTTTATTTAAACGTGAATAAACCATATATTAAAACTAAAATTTTCACCCAAAGAGACAAAGCCCTTGCTTGGCTAAACGAACAATTAAAAGAAATAAATGAAAAAAAGTAATATTCTTCTGATAACTTTGATTTTACTCTTAGCCTGCACAAAGAAACAATTAAAGGAAACAACTCTTACTTTAAATGACCCAATTGAACAGCAAGTTTACCACAAAGGTGACACTGTTTTTATTTTTGGTGAAATTTCATACGAGAAGAAAATTAAGGATATCGGTTATTTTATTGCGATTACAGATACTTTAGGAATTGATTCCACCTTTTATCAACGAACGGTTTTACCACTTCAAAATCCACATTCTATCAAGGAATATTACATCAATGAATTCAATCAAAGTGACAATATTGTACTGAGTTATGGAAAACGAAATGTAAAATCTGGTCAAATCTACGAAATCAAAGAACTAAATTTAAAATTCGTTCCCTAGAGAAATTAAATATGAAACTTCGAGCACACTTTTATCTATT
Source organism: Flavobacteriia bacterium (assembly GCA_046303515.1). Taxonomy (GTDB): domain Bacteria; phylum Bacteroidota; class Bacteroidia; order Flavobacteriales_D; family Crocinitomicaceae; genus M2408. The sequence goes on from JBKCGI010000216.1 coordinate 7,745, forward strand.
AAATGAAAACTTTTCGCCAGAATATGCTGAGGCAAATCATGGAGGGAAAGAAACTGAAAACAATCAATTGTACGAATGGGAGGACGAATTGGAGGTTGGAGATTTAAGTAAAATCCAGATAAATCGCAACGCAATTATTCCAATGCAAGGTTATTTGCCAACAGACGAATATTTTTCCGTTGAGGCAACAAATATGCTTCAGGTAGAATTAACGACTTCCAAAGACGAAAAAGCATATTTAGGAATTTCTGAATCTATTTTAGATCATTTTGAATTTGATGAAAATTCTGAAATGAGTGAATTACGTGTTTACATCAAGGATTACGAACCACATGGAAATCCAGTTCCAGGAATTTACATCGCATCAAAAGAATTCCCTAAAGAATTGATATTCTAATGCTTAGTGTAAAAAACATTTCTTTTTCACGCGACAAAGCAATTCTAGACAAGATTTCCCTTTCCTTAAAAACCGGAAATTTTCTAGGAATTGTAGGTCCAAGTGGCGCTGGGAAGTCAACTTTACTTAAAATTATTGCTGGTTTGTTGGATGCAGATCAAGGAGAAGTAATTTTAGACGGAGAAAAAATTCTTGGTCCAAAAGACAAATTAATTCCGGGAAATCCTAATATTCAATTGGTAAACCAAGATTTTGCCTTAGATATTTACCATACTGTTTACGAGAATTTAGTTGTTAGAACTGGTCATCTTTCTAAAGAAATTCGAGAGGATTTTATTACTGAATTACTTGATTTAACAGAACTCACTAGTCTCAAGACACACAAGGCACATGAATTGTCAGGTGGAGAACAACAGCGTTTGGCACTTGCGAGAGCATTAGCTTTGGAACCAAAGGTAATTTTGCTGGATGAGCCATTTTCCCACTTAGATGCACACATCAAACGCAAAATTTCGAGTTATTTATTGGATTTAAAACGCGTTCGTAAAACCACTTTTATTTTAGTTTCTCATGATGGACAAGAAATTTTACATTTATGTGAACAAATTGCATTTTTCGATAAGGGGAATTTCCAACGAGTAGATTCCCCAGAAAACTTTTATTTCGAGCCAAAATCTTATGAGGAAGGATTATTTTTTGGCGAGTTAAATCGTGTAAAAATCAACCGCAGAGAAATTTTATTTAGACCGAATCAGTTTTCCTTTCAAGTTGACACCAATAAAACTGAACTAAAAATTTCTTTTAAGAAAAAAATATTTTTTGGTGCTTTTACAATGGCTTTATACAAGTACAAACAAACTTCAATCTACCTTCAAATTGAAAATAAAATTAACGCTGAGGAGATAAATACTATATTTGTTTAAAATCTAATGGCCAAAAAAAAGCAAATACGAACAAAATTAACTTGGAGGGAAACTTTTCACTTGTATAAAGATACAATTTTAGAATTTTCGAAAGAAAAAACTTTTATTCACAGTGCCTCTCTTTCTTATTACACCGTATTATCTTTAGTTCCAATCATTTACCTGAGCATTGTTTCTTTTGGAAAAATTATTGGTCAGGAAACCATGGTAAAAATTATTTCCAATTTTTTAAAAGACAATATTGGAATCCAAGACATAAAAGGAATCTTAGAATTTCTAAATCAGATGAATTTTGAGAAAAGTAATTTCTGGATGCAAACTGTTGTAATTATCACACTTTTGATATCGTGTTCAGCTTTATTCAATTCCTTAAAATTTAGTATGAATGAGTTTTATGACATTGAAAAGAAATTCACTTCAAACAAAAAAATGATTATTTCTAGCTTGGGCGCACGATTGAAATCAATTGGAATTTTAGCCTTTTTTGGTTTTTCAATTGTAGTGACCTACTTTTTTCAAACGATTTTGATTTCTTTTGGAACGAAGCTATTTTCTGATTTAAGTTTCATGCAATGGGTTGTCTACACCTTTACGCAACACCTCTTGGCCATCATCTCTAATATTTTTATTTTTTGGTTGATTTTTAAATTTTTACATGACGCATTTGTGCCTTGGAAAATCGCCTTAGCAGGTAGCGTTTTTACCTCTATTCTTTTATATATCGGGCAATTGCTGATAAAATATTACCTCACAAATTACTTTTTCGCTAGAGATACGGGACTCGCTGGAACAATTTTAGTCATTTTGGTTTGGATGTATTATACCTCTCAAATCATCTTTTTAGGAGCAAAATTCACCTCAGTTTATGCTCAAAAACTTGGAAAACCACTTCAAGTTGATTAATTTTTAAGCAAACATTTGCACAATTAAAATATTTTGATTAATTTTCCGTCAAATTAGCAAAGTTATTGGCAGCTTTGCAGGTAAAATTTAGGTATGCAAATCGGAACAAACTTAAAAGTCTTACGCAAACATTTCGGAAACTCACAAGAGGAAATGGCTACATTGCTAAAATTAACACGCTCATCTTATAGTGGTTATGAAAATAATGTTGCTGAACCAAGTATTGCAACTTTAGTTCTGTTAAGTGGAATTTATGGTATTTCTTTAGATATTATTCTTAAAAAAGACCTTTCAACATTTTCAGATGAAGAATTAAACTTCATTTTTTCGGATCAAAGTGATTTAAAAGGTCAAAATTTACGCATTTTAACCAGTGTTGTAAATGAAGACAATGAAGAATTAATCGAAATGATTCCAGAAAAAGCTCGAGCAGGATATTCTTTAGGTTATTCGGATCCAGAATATTTGAAAATTCTACCAACTTTTAGTTTACCTTTTTTATCTAAGGACAGAAAATATCGCTCTTTTCCGATCAAAGGAGACAGTATGCCACCAGTTTCTGAAGGTTCATTTGTAGTAGCGGAATACATTCAAAATTGGATGTTAATCAAAAATGAAACTCCTTGTATCGTTGTGACAAAAGAAGATGGAATTGTTTTCAAGATTGTTTACAATCATTTAACGGAAAATCAGACTTTAGTGCTGCATTCTACGAATCCACTTTATCTGCCTTACGAAGTAAATGGAAAGGATATCATTGAAATTTGGAAGTTTGTAAATTATATTTCACCTGATTTACCAGAAATAAAATTGGATGACCAACAATTGAATAAATCCATTCAAAATATTCAAAAAGAAATTAGTGAAATTAAATTGCATTTAAAGAAATAATTTTTTATTTTTGTTGAAGGTACACTTGATAGAGATCAAGGAAGAGACCATTCTCGTTCATTCGGGAGACCCATGCAGTATATTTTGAAGCTTAACATTTTGACCTTAAGAGGAAGCAATGTTAACCAATGGCGGGCCACATTCGTCTTTTGACGAACTGAGATTGTATCATAACGGTGGATTACAAAAGGTTGGCTGTTACTCTAAACGTGCGTTTCTGAAGTCTTCAGAAATTCAGCTGCATGGGTTTATTTTATTAGCTTTTAGCCACAGATACACAGATTTATTTTGTGAATTTAAACCGTGAAAACTTTAAAGTTTCTTGTATTAGCGAAAAGTAAATTTACTTTTCAATTTGTGAAATTATGATAAAATATTAGTTTTAAAATTATCTGTGCATCTGTGGCAAATAATTTCAGCCAAATAATGCTATTTCATAATATTATCTAAAATCAAAATCCCTCAAAAGCTCCCAAACCAAACAAGGCGAAATCGTATTTTGCAGGATCATTTGGGTCTAATTTCATGAGCGTTTCTTGAATTTCTTCGACAGAAGTCCAGTCATTTTGGGTACGTTTTAAAATCCCTAATTTTCGTGCAACATTACCCGTATGTACATCCAAAGGCAAATGCAATTCAGACATGGGAACTTTATCCCAAATTCCAAAATCAACTCCTTTATTGTCTTTTCGGCACATCCATCTCAAATACATGCAAATCCTTTTACTCGAAGAATTTTTCATCGGATTGGCAATGTGTTTTTCGCTTCGACTTAGATGTTCAGCCAATAAAAATTGTTCCCTGAAATTATAAATTCTGCCTTTAAAACTTTTATGTTCAGGATGATAGGCAAATAGATTTTCTAAATTGGATGTCTTGTAAATTTGATGTAAAGACCTGAAAAAGAAATCCAAATCAATTTCATTAAAAGTTCGGTGAACAAATTTGAAATCTTTGTGAGAATCATAATTCATCACAAATTCATGCGGTTGATTTCCCATTAATTGGATCAACTTTTCACCATTTGTAATAATTGATTTACGGTTACCCCAAGCTATTGTAGCGATTATAAAAGCAATAATTTCAATATCTTCTTTTTTGGAAAACCGATGCGGAATCTGAATTGGATCCGTTTCAATAAAATTTGGATTGTTGAATTCTTCCGCCTTGAGGTTGAGAAATTCTTGAAGTTCAGAGAAATTAAGCATCACACAATCAAACCATCATTCATAACCAATTTGCGGTCAGCCATATTTGCCAAAGATTCGTTGTGCGTTACAATCACAAAGGTTTGTTTGAATTTATCTCTTAAATCGAAAAAAAGTTGGTGCAATTCGTCTGAATTTTTAGAATCTAAATTTCCAGAAGGTTCGTCTGCAAAAACGATTGCTGGTTTGTTCATCAAGGCTCTAGCGACAGAAACACGCTGTTGTTCACCACCTGATAATTCATTTGGTTTGTGTTCCAAACGATGAGAAATATGCAAAATATCAAATAATTCTTTCGCTCTTTCTCTGGCATTTGCAATACTTTCTCCCTTGATTAAAGCAGGTAAAATTGCGTTTTCAATCGCTGTAAATTCAGGTAATAACTGATGAAATTGGAAAATAAATCCCAATTGCGTATTTCGAAACTTTGCCAAAGCATTTTGGTTGAGTGAATAGGTATCAACGTTGTTAATCAATACTTTCCCAGAATCTTGCTTGTCTAAAGTTCCTAAAATTTGAAGTAAAGTTGTTTTACCTGCTCCAGATGAACCGACAATGGAAACAATTTCACCTTCTTGAATTTCTAGGCTCACACCTTTTAGAACTTCTAAAGATTCAAATTTTTTGGAAATATTTTCAGCAACTAAAATCATGAAGATTAATTATTTTTCACCCATTTTAAGGGAATGTCCCATTTTATCTTTTTTGGTTTGCAAATAACTCTCGTTATGGATATTACTTTTTATTTCAATAGCCACGTTTTCAGTTATTTGTAGGCCATAACCAACCAAACCAGTTCTTTTTGTTGGGTTATTGGTCATCAATTTCATTTTTGTCACATTCAAATCACGCAAAATTTGAGCACCAATTCCATAATCGCGCTCATCACCTTGAAAACCAAGTTTTAAATTTGCCTCCAAGGTATCGTATCCTTCTTCTTGTAATTTATATGCTTTTAATTTATTCAATAAACCGATGCCTCTACCCTCTTGATTCATGTATAAAATCACACCTTTTCCAGCTTCATTAATCATGGTCATTGCTTTTTCCAATTGTGGACCACAATCACATCTGCAAGAGCCAAAAATATCACCCGTCATACAAGAAGAATGTACACGAACCAAAACGGATTCATCTTCTGCCCATTCCCCTTTTACTAAGGCCAAATGTTCAGTTCCAGTTAATTTTTCTTTGTAACAAAACATGTGAAAATCACCAAATTTTGTTGGCATATTTACATCCACTTCACGCTCAATTAAACTGTCGTGTTTCAATCGGTATTCAATCAAATCTTCGATAGAAATGATTTTCATGTTATGTTTTTCGGCAATTACCAATAATTCTGGTAAACGAGCCATTGTTCCATCTTCATTCAAAATTTCAACAATCACACCTGCACGTTCGAAACCAGCTAATTTTGCTAAATCAATTGCCGCTTCAGTGTGTCCAGCTCTTCTCAAAACACCACCTTTACGAGCTCTCAATGGAAAAATATGTCCTGGTTTACCTAAATCTTCAGGTTTTGTGTTTTTATCAACTAAGGCTTGTACCGTTTTAGAACGATCGCTTGCAGAAATCCCAGTTGTGCAACCATGTCCAATTAAGTCAATCGAAACTGTAAAAGGAGTTTCATAGGTCGCTGTATTTGCTGCAACCATCAAATCTAAACCCAATTCGTCGCAACGGTCTTCCACCAAAGGAACACATATCAAACCTCTACCATGCGTAGCCATAAAATTGATTAATTCTGGCGTAACATTTCGCGCTGCGGTTAAAAAATCGCCTTCATTTTCACGATCTTCATCGTCCACAACAATGATGATTTTTCCGTCCTTAATATCCTGGATTGCTTCTTCAACTGTGTTTAGTTTCGAACTCATTTTTGTTTTTTTGTACAAAAGTATCTAAAATTCTGCTTTTGAGATAGCGTATTTTTATTTATCTTTGATAAAAAATCGATTTTATGCGCTTTCTGTTCATTCTTACACTTATTTGTACAAGTTTCATCACTTTTTCACAAGAAACCACTCCAAAAGTTCCCCGTTTTTCGAAACACAAAATTGGTACTTCAAACTGCTCAGCTTATTTCCCAATCGAAAATCCGACCTTTGACGAGTCGAAAAGTGCTGATTCATCCAATGTAATCACCTTCGAAACGCTAGTTGAAAACCATTATTTTGGCATCATTCAAGTGGATCTACACGAAGAAATTCAAGATTCAATGTTACGCGAAGAACTGTTGGTCAACTATTTAGACTTTTTACAAGATAATTTCTCCATCATCGGTTCTGCAGGCTACGGAAAAGGTCATTTTTTAGAAAAATATCCGCAAGCACATGGAATTATTGACTACTGGGAAGATGTTGAAGGTACCAACTATGCCGTAAAAGCTTGGATTACTCCAAAATACGTCACCATTTTTATGATTTATGGAACAGGCGATTATCCGATTTATAATGCTAAGGAAATGTTTTTTAACGGGGTGAGGTATGATTAGTTGTTAGTTAGGAGTTGTTAGTTATGATTTATGAGTTTTGGGTAATATGATTTACTAATGAAGATTTAAAATGAAGTAAAATAGGTCATCAAATTTTAAAAACATTCAAAAATCAGAGAGTCTTACTCGTATATTATGGAATATGTTTTTATATGCATTACGGACAATCAGGGCAAGATTTCTACCTTGATTATTTTTTCAACCAATTCTCCTTTGGATTTTTACTTGTGTTAATAATTGCATGAATAAAAACCAAATAATTTTCTTCATCTACTGTAAAGTGCATCATGAAAGGAAATTTTTTAATCGGTAAGCAACGAATTTGATCATATCTAATTTGATAAAGTGGATTTTTTTCCATAGCTAAAATTGCCTTATTTAGATAATATTCAAATTTTTCGCCAAGACCTTCTAGTTGCTCTTCATAATAATCAATTGCTTCTTGGATATCCTGAATTGCTCTTGAATCAAGATTAACGGTAAACTTTTTCACATTATTTTTTGAATGTAAGTTGTTTTCTCGCTTTTTCCCACGTGACAAAATCTTCCTTTTTGGAGGTTTTAATCCTGTTTCTCACAAGTTCTTTATGCTCTTCTGGAATTTCTAATTCATGCACATTCGCTTCAAAACCCAATTGTTTCACTAATTCCATAAAAAAACCAAGCCTTGAATCTGGTACTTTTAAAGTTATTTCTCTCATAAATAATAATTTAGTTTTTCACTTTGGATTGAGAAAATTTTCCCTTTTTAATCTCCAACAAATTTAAGAAAAAAAAATTAATAAAAAACCTTATTTTTCATAGAATCTCTTATTTAAAAGTTACAAGAAGGAGAAAAAGTTGAACTTTTCATCGTATTCAAATTGAAGCCCAAACCAGCTGAAATGCGCAAATCTGAAATGTTTCTGGGATAATCTGTTTGATGTTCAGCTAAAACCAAGCGACTTTGAACAAAAAAATGAACATATTTTCCAACAAAATAATTGATTCCCATCAAAGCAGAAACTGAAGGATTTACGGCTGCTTTAGAGTTATCCCACACATTATCCCACATGTTATCATAAGGAGGATTTATTTTGGTAATCATCACTCCCGGTTGAATTCCAAGGTAGAAATCAAAATTATTTTTTGTAAAATGACGCGAAAAACCAAAGAACAAAGCATGATTGTATTTAAAATCGCTACGGCCTTCATTGATGATACCTTGGTAAAAATAACCTTCACCTGCCACCGAAATTTTTTCATTCAAATATCCCTCCAAAAATCCGTGTAAATAAAAATATGAATTGGAAGTAGAAAGTAACTTTGATGGACTAATTGTCAAAGAAGTTTTGATTAAACCAGGGCGAATAACAGAATTTTCTTGTGCAAAAAGATTAGTTGCAACTAAGAATATCATTAAACTTAATTTCTTCCCCATAATTTCCCAATTTTATAGTTTAAGCTTAAAGTTGTAAGCAAGTGACCTTCCAAAGCATTTTCATGGTTATGACTTTCAAAAACAACTGCATCATTGATATAAGAAAATTCAATTTCCTCCGTAAAATGAATCATATACTGTGTCGTCAGCGACAAATCAAAACGCTTGGTAATGTTAAAATGTGCACCAATTCCGCCTTGAACAGCTGACCCCCAGCGGTCTTTCATGTTGTTTGTATTTTGAATTTCTAACTTACGATTGTAATCAAAACAATGTCCAGCCAAAAAATAAGGTGTTACCTTTGAATTAAATGCTTTATTTGAAAATGGATAAAACAAAACCGACCAACCAATGTGGTAATAATCACTTTTTACTCTGTTATCGGTGTTTATCGAAATAAAATCTGCAAACCAATCGGTATTTACCTGATTCGAAAACTGAATTCTGAATTGTCCACCAGTTCCTAAGCCCAAACCATCGTGACTAAACCCGCTCAAGGTAGACCGAGCACCCAAGGAAAACATGCCTTTGTTATTTTCCAAAACAGATTTCTCTTGTGAATAAACGCTAGAAACTGCGGAAACAAAAAGCATTAAAATTGATAACTTTCGCATAAGACCATTTTTCTTTGAAACGTAAAACTAAACTTATTTATTTTAAACACTACAATTTTTCTGCCAAAGCAACTACATGTCCATCCAAATCTGAAAAATAGCAAACGCGATCTCCCCAATCTCGGTCTTTTAAAGGAGAAATTAATTTAACGCCCAAATTTTTAATTCTTTCAACTTCCAATACAATATTTTCGACATACAAATACAATTCACATCTCGGAATTCCATTTCCTTTGCTTGGATGTTGTAATTTATCTTCTAAAATTTTAGCAATTCCATCATTAGGCATCAAACCCAATTTCACCATATCAGAAATATAAAACTCTGTCATGCCAAGTACATCCAAAATTGGTTCCTGATCAAGTAATTGTCTGTAAAACACACAGCTTTCTTGCTGATTTGAAACGTATAAGATGATTTCGATTTGTGTAATTTTCATTTTATGCTTAAAATCAATAATTTACAACAAAGATACAATTTAGAATTTGTCAAAATTGATCAAAAACATGATTTTTATCAGTTTTTTGACCCAAATTTCATATTTTTATGTTTACTTTTGTCCTGTAAAACAAAAATTATGGAATCGAATCATAAACATGTTACCTGTGAAAATTGTCTTTCAAGAAAAAATTCACTTTTTGCTTGTTTTGATGGCCAAAATTTGGATGAATTGAATCACCATAAATCATGCTCCTACTACAAAAAAAATCAAGGTTTATTTTTGGAAGGAAGTTTTCCTCGTGGTGTATTTTGTTTAAACGAAGGTAAAGTAAAAATTTTTACGCGCGGAGACGAAGGAAAAGAACAAATCATTCACATTGCAACTACTGGTGAAATCATTGGTTATCGTGCCATGTTTAGTGGCGATCCTTACAAAGTTTCAGCTCAAACTTTAGAAGATTCAAATGTTTGTTTTATTGCTAAGGAAGATTTCTTAAATATGTTGGATACTAATGCTACTTTGCGAAATAGCATAATGAAAGAACTTTCCAAAGAATTAGGCGAAAGAGCAATTTTCATCACCAACATGGCTCAAAAACCTGTTCGCGAACGTTTGGCTTTTTCATTGGTCATGTTACACGGAATTTACAAAGATGAAATGATTAACCTATCTCGCGAAGATTTGGCTAATTTCGTTGGTACAGCTACGGAAACTTTAATTCGTTTGTTGAAGGAATTCAAAGAGGATAATTATATCGAAATTCATACGCGAAAAATTGAGGTATTGAATTTGGATAAGTTGATACACTTGGCTGGGAAGTAAACGCAATTTTTTATCGATTTTTTTTACCGCAAAGCACACAAAGATTTTTTTGACGTGCTGGGTGTTTTAAGGGCGCAAAGGTTTTGGTGGATATTGAAATGGTAGATTAAATTTGACTTTATTCTCGAATTTCATCTCATATTAAAAACGAAATAACCATTAACCTATTAGAATTAAGTAGAAAAAAGTAAAAAAAGGAACTACGTGGAAAAATATAAAAAGTAAGAAATATTTCGAAACTTTTATTTCGGTTTTAAATTGTATAAAATATGCAAGATACTTATCATTTATCCATAAAAATTTGTAATTTAAAAAAATAGAAATTGCAATTGTTCCTACAAAAGCAAAAATTGATTGGTTCGGAAATTTTACTTCAAAAAATTCATTTACAATCATAAGCAAAACTCCAATTACCATACTTGTTGAATAAAGCATAAATTTAAACGCATGTCTTATGTTTGTGCTTTTCGCAGGATCTGTTTCTGATTTTTTTTGTTGATTTATATACCTCTTATAATTTTGTAATTTTGCATTCCTTTTTTTAGGATAAAATCTTAAGGTTAATTTTTGAATTGGACTTGTAATCATTTTATCACTTAAAAAACTTAAACTTTTCCAAGTTAAATAAAACAATAAATTCCAAAATTTTTCCATATTTTTTTTTAACTCAATTCATCTTCTCCATCAAAAATTTATACAATTCCACCATACACATGATGTCGTGTTTGTAAACTTTTTCGTCAGGTGAATGCACAAAATCTTCTGGAGCGCCAATAAAAACCCAATCAAAAGGTAAATCTGTTTTTTGCAACATTGTTCCGTCACTTCCGCCTGCAGATTCAACTTCCAATTGAAATTTCACGCCTGATTCGCGAGCTAATTCAATGACATGATTTAAAAATTTTCTACGCGGCAAACCACTGTCTCGCATGGAAATGGCAACTCCACCGCCATGAGGCA
>JBKCGI010000217.1:0-84480 GCA_046303515.1 Flavobacteriia bacterium
AACTTGTTTGAAATTAGCTGAAATCATTGAGGAAAGTGGTTTACCAGCTGGTGTTGTGAATATTGTAACTGGTTTTGGCGATACTGGAGCAGCGATTGTAAATCATCCTGATGTCAATAAAGTTGCATTTACGGGTTCAACAAATGTGGGGAAAATTATCCAACGAGCAGTTTCAGCTACAAATAAAAAATTAACCTTAGAATTAGGAGGGAAATCTGCTAACATCATTTTCGAGGATGCCGCAATCGACCAAGCTGTCGAAGGAATTGTGAACGGAATTTTCTTCAATCAAGGACATGTTTGTTGTGCTGGTTCACGCTTGTTTGTTCAAGAAGGAGTTGCTGATGAAGTGATTCAAAAATTGAAAGATAGAATGGATCATTTATATGTGGGTGACCCAATGGATAAAAATACCGACATCGGAGCAATCAACTCAAAAGAACAATTTGATACAATTAAAAAATACATCAAAATTGGAAAAAACGAAGGAAACGAAATTTATGAAAGTAAATGTGCGGTACCTTCGAAAGGATATTTTTGCAGACCAACTTTAATTTTGGATGTTGCCCAATCAAGTACTTTGGTACAAGAAGAGATTTTCGGACCTGTTTTGACTGTTCAGACATTTAGAACAGTTGATGAAGTAATTCAAAAAGCGAATAATACTCCCTATGGATTAGCAGCTGGAGTTTGGACGGATAAAGGTTCCAAAATATTTAATTTAACAACAAAATTACGTGCCGGAGTTGTTTGGGCAAATACCTACAACAAATTCGATCCAACGTCGCCATTTGGTGGATATAAAGAAAGTGGATTTGGTCGTGAAGGTGGAGTGCATGGTTTGGAGGCATATTTGAAATAAATTAGGACATTTAGATTGTTCGATTTTTAGATTTTTAGACATTTCCGTCCAATAATCGAATAATCCAACAATCCAATAATCGAAATAAAATGGAAAGATTAGAAATTTTGAAAACATATAAAATATACATCGGAGGACAATTTCCGAGAACAGAATCTGGAAGGTATTACGACCCGAAAAATGCAAAAGGAGAGCCTTTGGCAAATATCTGTTTGTCTTCACGTAAAGATTTGAGAAACGCAGTTACTGCTGCTCGAAAAGCTTTTGGTGGATGGGCAGAGCGCGCTCATTTTAACCGAGGGCAGATTTTATACCGAATTGCTGAGATGTTGGAGGGACGTAGAGCACAATTCATTGAAGAATTGATGAAACAAGGTTCAACGAAAGCTAATGCAGAAAAAGAAGTTAATGAGACGATTGATTTAATCGTTTATTATTGTGGTTGGGCGGATAAATACCAAGCCATATTTAGTTCGGTAAATCCTGTTGCTAGTTCGCATTTTAACTTTTCAGCACAAGAACCTATGGGAGTTGTTGGAATTGTTGCTCCACAAGATTCATCTTTAATTGGTTTAGTTGCGGCAATCATGCCTGCTATAACTGGTGGAAATACGGTTGTTGTTTTAGCATCTGAGAAATTACCGTTATGTGCAGTTACATTTGCTGAAGTTTTAAATTCTTCTGATGTTCCAGGCGGAATTGTCAATATTTTAACTGGAAAAGAAAGTGAATTGTTAGAGCATTTTGGAACACACATGGATATCAATGCGATTCTTTACGGCGGTTCTGCAGACAAAAATTTCTTCAAACTAAAAGAATTGGGAACAGATAGCGTGAAAAGAGTAAAACGTTTTGATCCTAAAAACTTGGAGAATCCATATACAATTGCGGATTTCCAAGAAGTGAAAACAACTTGGCATCCAATCGAAAATATCGGAGGAAGTAATTCTTCCTACTAAAATTTTCTCCTCTTCCCCCCGGTCACTGAGCTAGTCGAAGTGTGAGGGGGAGGACAACTCAATCTCATGAAATCACTAAAGTATTTAACTATTATATTGGTTGTTAGCCAATTTCTATTCTCCTGCAACTCAGGAAAAGAAGAAGTCGTTTCCTTTGATGATATCAGTTCTGGTTCCAAAAAAGACTACGACAAGGATTCTATTTCAAAAATTAGCAAAGTTGGTTTATATGCTGATTCTTTGAGCGAATTGTCTCAAAACTTAATTGATTCCTTGGAATTTGATAGAAAGTTGATTTCCCCTTTGGATTCCGTATTATTTTCAGATCGTTTTGGAGCTAAAAAAACAGAAAAATGGTACTTAAAAACCGAAAAAGATTCACTGGTTTTTTTCCACTGGGAGTTTAAAGATTCTATCAAAACCATGAATACTTTTTACAATTGGATCGATTGCTACGGAAAAAATTGCAAATCAATTCATGTTGGAGATGAAGTAGCTTTTTCCAAGCGTGCAACTTTGTTTTTAATTCAAGACAAACATTTTTTCTTTGTGGAATCCAATCAAAAAATTGACTTTGAGCGCATGTTGGAAGTTTTTGATAATTCCAAATGGGATAAAAAATGGAAGCACGTAATTTATCAAGCTCCAAAGAAAAAGGCAAAATGGTTTAAAAGGGATTTGGAAGGGAAATTGATATAAGCTATTACTTCTCCCAATTAATCATTAACCACATGACAAGCTTATATTTTTCAGCTTGACCCTTCATCCAAGACGTATTCTGAGAATTTATAAAATCACGTGTAATAATTGTTCCTCTAGAAAAGAAATCTTGTTGAACTGATATGTAAGCTTTGTCTTCGTAAATTAATTTTATCGTTTCATCATCAATTCCCAAATAATCACAATAAGTTTTCTTTACTTTTTCAATGAATTTTTTTTCTTTTTTAGTAATTCTATTAGTATTAAAAACTTTAAATGAAAGTGTATAGGGTAAACCAATTTGTTTTAATGTTGAAGAAAAGCCCAAATCATATTGTAATATAGAATCAATTTCTTGTGTAATATCAATTAATAAAATAGGACTAGTGTGAGCTATATATCTACTTTGATAAACACGAATAGTGTCTAATAATTTAAATTGATTTGGCAAATATTGATTTACATAAGTTTGAACAAAATCACCAGCGATATTAATTTCGGCTAAATCATCACAAAAATCTCGAGATACATTAAATCTATCCGTATTAAATGTAATGGTAGAATCATTATCAATAACAATTTCCACAAAAAAGCTTTGCTTTTCAAGTTTTTCTCCATTTTGATCTACAACAACTATTTCTTGTGAAAAAGCAAAAGAAAAAACAGTAAAGAACACGAATGTTGTTAAGAATCTCATAAAACAAATATATCAATTTAATTTCAAAATAATATCACACTGCCAAGCTATGTTTGCTATGCTTATTGAAAGTGCAATTATAAATTTATGATGTCACCCACCTTAATCCTCCCTCAAGGGAGGAAACAAAAAAAGGAACCCTCTCGAGTTCCTTTAACAATTATCGCTGACTGAGCGAAGTCGAAGTCAGCAAATTTATTAATATCTGTAGTGTTCAGCTTTGTATGGTCCTTCAACCGCAACACCGATGTAATCAGCTTGGTCGTTAGATAAAACTTCTAATTCAACACCAATTTTAGCTAAATGCAAACGAGCAACTTTTTCATCTAAATGTTTTGGTAACATGTAAACGTCATTTCCGTAAGCAGCAGCATTTTGCCATAACTCCAATTGAGCTAAAGTTTGGTTTGTAAATGAGTTAGACATTACGAAAGAAGGGTGACCTGTAGCACAACCTAAATTCACCAAACGACCTTCAGCTAAAATGATGATGTCTTTTCCGTTCACATTGTACATGTCAACTTGTGGTTTGATTTCAACCTTCGTTTTACCATGATTTCCGTTCAACCAAGCCATATCGATTTCATTGTCAAAATGTCCAATGTTACAAACGATAGCTTTGTCTTTCATGTTTTCGAAATGACGACCAACAACGATATTTTTGTTTCCTGTTGTAGTTACGATGATATCACCTAAACCTACAACTGTGTCCAATTTTTTTACTTCAAATCCGTCCATTGCAGCTTGTAAAGCACAAATTGGATCGATTTCAGTAACGATAACTCTTGCTCCAGCACCTTTTAAAGAAGCTGCAGATCCTTTACCAACATCTCCGTAACCACAAACAACAGCAACTTTACCAGCCATCATTACGTCAGTAGCGCGACGAATTGAATCAACTAAAGACTCTTTACATCCGTATTTGTTGTCAAATTTAGATTTAGTAACTGAATCATTAACATTGATTGCAGGCATAACCAAAGTTCCGTTTTTAACTCTTTCGTATAAACGGTGAACTCCTGTTGTAGTTTCTTCAGATAAACCTTTGATACCAGCAGTTAATTCAGGAAAACGGTCAAAAACCATATTCGTTAAATCACCACCGTCATCTAAAATCATGTTCAATGGTTGACCACCTTCGAATGCAAAAATTGTTTGTTCAATACACCAGTCAAACTCTTCTTCGTTCATACCTTTCCAAGCATAAACAGGAACTCCTGTAGCAGCAATTGCAGCAGCAGCGTGATCTTGTGTAGAGAATATGTTACAAGAATACCAAGTAACTTCTGCTCCTAAAGCAGTTAATGTTTCAATCAAAACTGCAGTTTGAATTGTCATGTGCAAACAACCAGCAATTCTAGCACCAGCTAAAGGTTTTGATTGACCATATTCTTCACGTAAAGCCATCAAACCTGGCATTTCAGCTTCTGCCAAAGTGATTTCTTTTCTTCCCCACTCAGCCAAGCTGATGTCTTTGACTTTGTAAGCCAATTTTTCTTGTGTGTTATTCATGTTGATTTATAAAATTCTGTTTAATAAAATGCAAATTTACAAAACTCCTTTGTAGAAAAAAAATTTTTTTGAAATTGCTCTCCTCTCAATGTAAACATTTGAATCTCAGAAAAGTTTTTCCGATTGTAATCTCAAGTGCAATTCAGCGGAAAATTTGTTTTAGATTATGAAAAAAAGTTAATTCTTTCAGATTGGCAATAAATTCCGTAATTTTGCATCGTGGTAAAAATCAGAGATATAGAATTGGGAGAATTCCCTTTGTTGCTTGCGCCAATGGAAGATGTGAGTGATCCACCATTTCGTGCTTTGTGTAAAAAATATGGTGCAGATTTGATGTACACAGAATTCATTTCATCAGAAGGTTTGATTAGAGATGCAGCCAAAAGTGTTCAAAAAATGGATATTTACGAATACGAGCGTCCAGTTGGGATTCAGATTTTTGGTTACGACATCGAAAGTATGAAACAAGCCACGAAAATTATTGAAAAAACGAATCCTGATATTATCGACATCAATTTTGGCTGTCCTGTTAAAAAAGTTACGTGTAAAGGTGCTGGAGCTGGAATGTTGCAAGATATTCCGAAACTAGTCGCGATGACAAAAGAAATCGTGAATATTACCAATTTACCTGTAACAGTTAAAACACGTTTGGGCTGGGATGACCATTCTAAATTTGTTGTTTCAACAGCAGAAAAATTACAAGATGTTGGTATAGAAGCAATTTCAATTCACGGAAGAACACGTAAACAATTATATAAAGGTGATGCCGATTGGACATTAATTGGAGAAGTGAAAAACAATCCGCGCATGCACATTCCAGTTTTTGGAAACGGCGACATCGATTCACCAGAAAAAGTAGTTGAATACAAAAATCGTTATGGAGTTGATGGTATCATGATTGGTCGCGCAACAATTGGAACTCCTTGGTTTTTTAATGAGGTGAAACATTTCATGAAAACCGGAGAAAAATTAGCTCCTCCAACAATTGCTGAGAGAGTAAAAATCGCTCGAGAACACTTGATGATGAGTATTCAGTGGAAAGGCGAACAATTGGGAATAGCTGAAATGAAGCGTCATTACACCAACTACTTCAAAGGAATTGCAGATTTTAAACAATACCGTTTGCGTTTGGTTTCCTCCTTTGATTTAACTCAGATTTTAGAGACTTTAGATTACATTGAGCAGCACCACAATGAATTTGAATTTGTGTGAATCATTTAGCTATTCATAAGCCACAAACTATTGAAGATATAATTTTTGCCACCGATGCACAGATTGTATTGTAATTTTATAAAGAGGTAGGAATTTCGCGGATATCAAAATACCTAAAGTCATTTTATCAGTGTACTTTTGGTTTACTAGAATAACTTTCAGTTTCAATATTTGACTTCGTAGCTACTTGTGTGGTGTGGAAAATTAAACAAAGATTTTATTTTAATTAATTTAGAAATATTATGAATTTAGTAGAATTTTACAAAGATTATCAGCATCAAATATTTTTATCGGCTATCGTAATTTCAGGTTGGTTAATTACTCGATTTTTCACTAAAAGAGCAATCAAAAACCTTTCTATTAAATTTGGAATTGCTGTCGAAAGAAGACGAATTACGGTCAAAATCCTAAATATTATTTTCTTCTTGTTGGCTGTGATTTTCAACATAACCATTTGGGGAGTTGACAAAAAAGAATTGTTTCTATTTTTCACCTCAATCATTACTGTTTTAGGTATTGGATTTTTTGCACAGTGGTCAATTTTAGCGAACATCACCTCTGGAATTATCATTTTCTTTAGTCATCCAATCAAATTAGGAGACCATATTAAAATTGTAGACAAAGACTTTTTCATTGAAGGAAAATTAATCAATATAAGTTTCTTTTACATGCACTTAGAAAATGAAACAGGGGAAAAAATCACCGTTCCAAATTCAATTGCGCTGCAAAAATCAATAGTGGTGGTTGAAAGTTAATTATCTCATTTCAGGAAATAAGCTCAGTAACCCTTCTTCACTAGCATTACAAACTCCTCTTTCGGTAATCAATTTGGTGACAAATTTGGCTGGCGTAACATCAAATCCATAATTAGATGCTTTTGTTGTTTCTGGGCAAATCAAAACAGGTTCAATTTTTCCTGCGGCACTTTTTCCAATCATGTAGCGCACCTCATCTGGATTACGTTCCTCAATTGGAATTTCTTTTAAACCGTCATTGATTGTCCAATCTAAAGTTGTTGAAGGTAAAGCCACATAAAAAGGAATATTATTGTCTTTTGCAGCCAATGCTTTGAGGTAAGTTCCGATTTTATTGGCAACATCTCCTTGACGAGTTGTTCGGTCAGTTCCTACAATTACCATGTCAACCATTCCGTGTTGCATCAAATGCCCTCCAGCGTTGTCGACAATTAAAGTATGTGGAACTTCGTGACGCGTTAATTCATAGCACGTTAGATTTGAACCTTGATTGCGTGGTCTCGTTTCATCCACCCAAACATGAACTTTGATGCCTTTTTCAATTGCTTGATAAATTGGTGAAGTAATTGTTCCCCATTCCACACAACCCAACATTCCGGCGTTGCAATGGGTTAAAATATTAACAACTTCTCCATTTTTTCTTTTTGAAATTTCTTCGATAATTGGCAAACCATGCACACCAATCATTCGGCAAGTTTCTACATCTTCTTCAACAATTTGGGCTGCCATTTCCCAAGATGTTTTTAAAAAATCATCCGAATTATCAAGCGCATCACGCATTTTATCCAAAGCCCAAAATAAATTCACCGCTGTTGGACGAGAGGCTCTTAAATCAGAAAAAGCCTGATCCAAAAAACTTGGTTCCAATTCATTTTCAACCATTTCACGAACCGCCAAATAAATTCCATAGGCCGCAGTTGCTCCAATTAAAGGCGCACCACGCACAGTCATTTCTTTGATTGCAACTTCAGCATTTTTGTAGGTGATTAATTTTTCAACTACAAATTCATGAGGTAATTTACGCTGATCAATTACTTCTACGTATTTATCTTCTGTTGGCCAAATGGTTCTGAATTTCGACATGGGTATTGTATTATTTGATGTAAAATTAATAAATGTTATTGAACCATATAAGTCATCGAAGTTTTTTTGAGGAACAAAGTATATTTAAAACATATAAGTTCCTCCATAAATGAATAATAAACTTTTATGCAACTTCAAATCTATTGATTATATAATTCTTATTAACTTATATGGTTCAGAACCCTATAAAAACTTACTTTTATCCAATTTCAACCAATCAATTGTAGCTTGGTGGAAAATATTTTCTTGATCTTTTATAGCAATATCACTTTCTTCAATGAATTTGCCAATTTCTAAATCTCCTAATGGAAAAGGATAATCAGTCCCAAAACACACTTTTTCACTTCCTTGTAATTTTAAAATGTATTTCAACAAATCGATATCATGTGTTACACTGTCCACCCAAAATTTACCTAAATAATCTCTAGGATTAACTTTATTATCAATTGCTACCAAATCAGGACGACAATTAAATCCGTGTTCAATTCTCCCTAAAGTTGGTAAAAATGAACCACCTGCATGAGAAAAGCATACTCTCAAATTTGGCAAACGCTCTAAAATTCCTCCAAATATCATAGAACAAGCTGCTCGAGAAGTTTCTGCAGGCATTCCAACCAACCAAGGCAACCAATATTTTTTCATATCGTCTTCTCCCATCATTTGCCATGGGTGAATCATAACTGCTAAATCTAAACGTTCGCAAGCTTCAAAAATAGGATAAAATTCAGCTTCATTCAAGTTTTTGTTATTGATGTTTGAACCAATCTGTACTCCTACCATTCCCAATTTCTTGATTCTTTCTAATTCTTGGATCGCCAAATCTGCATCTTGCATGGGAATTGTTCCTAAGCCTATGTAATTTTTAGGATATTTCACACTCAAATCAATGATGTGGTCGTTTAAAAACTCAGATAATTCCAAACAATCTTTTCCTTTGGCCCAATATGAAAACAATACTGGAATCGTACAAACAACTTGCGTTTGTGTGTGAAACTTTTCATATTCAGGAATACGAACTTGCTCGTCCCAACAATTTTCTTCAATGCGTCGAAAGAATTTTCCGCCTTGCATCATATCGGCCGTTTTATCGTTATTATGCTCTAAAAAAATAAAATCCCCGTATCCAAATTTATTAGTCCAATCAGGTAAATTTTTAGGGATAATATGCGTATGCATGTCGATTTTTAACATAGAAGAAATTTTATGCGAAGATAGTACATTTTTATTTGGAAAATTTAACAATTGGAATCAAATATGTTATTCAAAACACAGTTATTTATGCTGATTTAAATTTAAAAATAGTATTTTTGAGCATGCAAAAGTTAGCCCGTAACACCATTCCAGTATATATTCTTGCAATCATATTGCTTTTGATATTACCGCCAAAAAGTACGGGAATCAGTCTTGACTTTCACATCTTGGGTATAAAACCAGATAAAATCATACACACAATTATGCTTATTCCATTTATGGTTTTGATGCGTTATAGTTTTCCAAAAACAGTATTCCTAATTCCATTTTTCTTTGGCATTTTCTTCTGTTCCTTTTGTGAAACCTTACATTACTTTTTGCCTTATAGGGAATTTAGTATTTACGATTTCTATGCGAATTGCACTGGACTTTTAATCGGAAGTGCCATTTATTTTTTCAAAAAAACTGAAATCTAAATCTTAACGAAGGCCTTTTGAATAATTTTTGAACCTTTTTCTATAGTTACAAAATACATTCCATTGGCAGCAAAATCAACATTCAATTGTTTTCCATAAATTTTTTCATCCGATTGAATTTCTTCTTGATAGACAATTCTTCCTTCTAAATCAACGATTCGAATGGTGAAATCTTTGTAATCGCTATCGTCATTGTCAAAAACAATCCAAATTTGTCCATCAGTTGGATTAGGATATAGACCTAAATTCTCATTCTCACCTAAATACAAACAAGGTGTAAAAGCTCTTCCAGGTGATCCTTCAACACAACTCGCAAACCAAGAAGATCCAGCACTTGGATCAAAATATTGTATGGTATCTTTATATTCCAAGGTATAGTTTCCATTTTTAGGAATACTTGTCCAAGGGGATGAAGATTTGTATAATACACTATTTACTATTTTGCCTGCAGAATCAAATAAGCGAACTACCTCTAAATTATCACTTAAACCAAAATCAAAGTTTCCAACAAAATTTGTTACATCTTCATGTTGCTTGTGAAAATTAAACTCATCATTTCCTATAACTAAATAATCTTCTGGGGCTAAATCATAATTCGGTAAGGAAAAAATGTGGTCGTCTTTAGCGTCTTTAAATACATAATTCCCCAGATTAATCGTTTGATTCGAATTGTTTTTTATCTCCACCCAATCACCCGAATTATAAGGTGAAATTACGCTATTGTAATTAATTTCTGTGAAGATAATATCTTCCGAACAAGGAACAAATGCCGTTCCCGGTGAACCAGCGATACAGCCACAAAACCAACTATCACCCAAGGTTAAATTAGAGTTTGACTCTTTTAACTCTAAGGTTCTACCCCATCCATCTGCACATTCTGGATATGGCAAACTGTCGCTATAAACGGCAAATAATCTTAAAGTAGCATATGGGTCATATATACGAATTGAATCCAAGGAATTGCTCCATCCAAATTCAGTTGAACCAACAAAATTTAAGACATTTGGATATACTTGTTTGAACAAATTCGTGTCCTCGCAAACAACTAGGTATCCATTTGCAGGAATTTTCGTATCGATTGGTAAAGTGAATTTATCATAAAAGTTTTTGGATTTGATTTTCCAATCTCCCAAATGCAAATCTGAGTTACTGTAATTATGTAATTCAATCCAATTTCCACCATTAATACTTGGATCAGAATTATAGTTTATTTCGGAAATGGTTAAATTTAATTCAGATGAATTTCCTTCAAATAAGGCAACAAAAGTTTCATCTTGATCAATATTTAATTTTATTCCCATATTCCCTAACTCCCCTGCAGGAATTTCAGTGTTTGCTTGCCACGAAACAAAAGAATAGCCAGGATTTGGAACCGCCGTGATTTCTACTGGAACACCATCAAAATAAACTCCTGTCCACGGTAATGTTCTCGGAACAATGGTAGAAATTTTGATATATCCTGCTCCTTCTGGTTGAACATTTAGCGTTACCGAAACCTGTTGTTCTAGCGAAAATTCATTTATCATTTGATTTCTAACTGAGGCATTTCGCAACGCATATTGATACATTAAAACATCCAAATTTGCTGCGTAAGTCTGCATTCCACCAGTTACATCACCTGTCCAACGTTCAAATTGACGAGGCATTTCTGGCAGCAATTCATCATACATTTCTTTGATAATTGGTTTGTAATAATCTTCCTGAAAAGTGGTATTCATCAAATCGGCATATCTATTGATAAAATAATCATGAAATTGCGTATTTTGCATCAATCCAGTATAAATTTCACTATATGGATTTGGAAGATTTTGAGTTCGGAAATAATCAAATAAGTCTGAATTATAATCACTCCAAATCCCAAGGCCAATTTCCATATCTTGTAAGTTAAAACGCCACCTGTTTCCAGCTGTACGTGTTCTAAAAACTTTCATGTTGTTGTAAATCCAATCATAATTCCCAAACCAATTTTCAGCTGCGATATAATCTGCAAAGTTGTATAAATCAATTTTTTCATGGCTTTTGTTAAAATAATCTGGAGCCAAAGGATTGTAGGTAGTTACAAAATCTCTCATATTGTAAAACCCTGTATCTGAACCTTCGGAAACTCGCAAAATTCCAGCGCCGTAAAAATAACTTACCGACAACAAATCCAAACTATCTGGGTCGTTTCCATAATTCGATTGAAAATATTCTTCTTTGGTTTTTTCCCGTAGCTCATAAACTCCAAAATATTCTCCATTCAGGTATACAACTACTGGTGAATACGCTTGAGAACCAGCATTCGATTCAGCCATAATACGCATAATGGTTGCATCTTTTTGAGGATATTGGTTCCATAAATTGCTACCATTTCTCAGGTAAAAAGAATAATACTCGTTGATGTGACTTTTCGCTGGAATCAATGGATATTTAATTGGTTTTCCTTCTCCAAAAACAGAATTTGAAGGTTCAATTGTAACACTGTGTTGTGGATTTGAGCGGCTTCCTCCTGCCCCACCATCTGGTTTAATGGATGCTTTGGTGTCGAGAATTTTTATCCCATCTTTGTCGAAATACTCCACAAAACAAGGCTTTTTCCAATCGGTATTGTAGTTGTCAAAAATTCCTTCCGCTCCATATAAATTCACATCATCTGTTGTGATTGAAAGTACTGGAATGCTAAAATCTTCCATAAAAACGTAGGTTTCAGTAGCTGTTACACTTGGCAATACGTTTGGAACCGTAGGAAAACATCGGACTTTAAATGCTGCATTGACACTTAAATTTAAAGGTCCCGAAAAAATTGGTGAATTGATATCTGGTGTTTGTCCGCTCAGTGTATAACGTAAAACTCCACCATTAACGGAATTATTGTTAACATCAATGGTGATTTGGTTTATGTAAAATCCACCCGAAAATAAAATCGTAGGTTCTTTTTCATAAGCGGAATAAGCTAAAGATGCATTATTTGAGGCATTTGGTGTTGGTGTTTCAAAATAAACCAAGTTGTTTGTTCCATCGTTGAATTTTCCAAATGAAGTATTTGCTTCTAAATCTGGTACAAACATAGAATCAATTATAATTCCATTCGGGTTGGATAAATAAATTGCCTCTCCTTCGGTTTTAATTGTAAAATTAGTTTGAAACAAACTCCCAACTTGCACATCAAACCATTGGTGTAAGGTGCCATCAAAATAAATTGCTGCATCTTCAAAACCGAAAGTCAAAAATGGAATCAAACTTAAGTCAGAAGATGTTGTACTGGTATTGTGTACTTCAATTGCCAACACATTATTTCCATTTAACATGGCAGATTTTAAGGTGATTGGATCAATATTGTAACGCATTGGATTTCCTCCTTGATAGATTTGCGCTTCGTGGTCGGAGGACAATTCATCCCAAATTGGAGGATAACCTGCCAAACCAGAACGCGCAATTTCAATTCCATTGAGATAAGCTACAAAGCCATCGTCGAAATCCAAATCTAAAATCGCATTTACAATTTTAGAAGTATCAGCAAGTGTAAAATCAATTCGTGTGAAAACTGAAGTAATACCAGAACCCAAATCCGTCAGATCATCACCATCTCCATAACCTATTCCTAAATTTGCATTTGTCCAGGAGGAAGCGTCAAAACTTGGATTCATCCAATTGATTGGTGTTACTGCATCAGGAATGATATATTTCCATGAAAAATTTGGATAGACAGCTGTTTCGTAATGATTGATTTGCTGACTTTGACTAGGTATAAAACCAGAGGCTAAAAGCGTCACAAAACCATTTGAAGAGAGGATTGCGCTTGGGAAAATCCATTTTAAAGGCTCAGATTTTTTATCTGATAGTCCGTAACCTTGTAAATTTATTGCCTGCGTTGAAGAATTATATATCTCAATCCAATCCGAAGTAGAACCATCTGGATTTACAATCGTTGAACCATTAGCGTTAGATGCTTCATTTATAACAACTTGCGCATTAGAGAAAAAAGTAAGTAAAAACAGAGTGGGTAGAAGTAATTTTTTTAGCATTCAATTTCTTTTTCATAAAGGTATAAAAAAAAGGTATTGAAATTAAATTCCAATCAAATTTATATTCAAAAAATAGTCAAAAAAACCATCTACTTTTCTTTTTATAAATGACTATGCTATCAGCATCTTTTATCCGGCCAAAGGTTGGAACATTTCCTTTATTTGCTTCACGTAAATTATTAATTGTCCTTTTCATTTCAGGAGTTTGCTGATTAAGCCATTTTTGCTTATCCATTTTTGAGGAACCAACAATGATTCCATTTTTTTTATTGGAGCCCTTATTATCAGTCGAACAAGCAATTAAAAAACAAATTGAAAAACAAAAAACTGTTATTCTCATATTCTAGAATCAATTCAATTTATTAACATATTAGCAAATCACCCCCTTCTTCTCTCCAACAAAATCATCATCATCACACTCAACATGATTCTTTCGGTCTCGTCTTCATTGATTTCAGCCAATTTTTCCACCTTGAATTTTCTGCCAATCATGGAAGGTTCTTTTGTCAAACGAACAACAATTGTTCCATCTGGGCGAGAAACTTTGTATTTTGGATGAAATAAATATCCTGTCAATAAACCTAAAATTGGAATTTCACCCAATAAAGTATCTCCCACTTTCGCCCAAGGATTTTCCTCTCTGATTTCAAAATCTTGTACTTGATTTTTGTCAAAGATTTCGTACTTCGCTTTCCACAAAGAAGCCATTCCTTTTCGTCCAACACGACCCATTTCTGCATCTAAATTATCAGAAAAAAGGTAGGAAGCCGAAAAATCAATCCATTTATTAGCTTTGATTCTATAGTTCAATTGCGATTTAGAATCATCACTAAAAACACTGATATCATCCACAAATTTGAACATTTTTTGACGCACATAAGCCAAAGTGTGTTGATTTGCATCTGTGATTACAAAATCATTGGAGAGTGTACCAATTTTAAATGTAATGTCTAAGGGAAATATTACGTCTTTCATTTTGGTCTAGTTCAATTATTAATATTTACCATTTTAGAAAGGTCTATCGGTGTATCGTCTAAAATTTCACCCACCTCTATCCTCCCTCAAGGGAGGAGGTTTAAAATCTACTTATAATGGAATATTCCCGTGTTTTTTCTTTGGTAAAGATTCAGCTTTATTTTCTAAAGATTTGAATGCTAAGATTAATTTCGCACGCGTTTCTTCTGGTAAAATGACATCATCCACAAATCCTCTTTCTGCTGCTTTGTAAGGATTAGCAAACATTTCAGCGTATTCTGCTTCCTTTTCTTTCCATTTGGCATCTGAATCGGTTGCTTCTGAAATTTCTTTTTTGAAAATAATTTCTGCTGCACCTTTTGCACCCATTACCGCAATTTCGGCTGTTGGCCAAGCAAAATTTAAGTCTGCACCAATATTTTTTGAATTCATTACATCATACGCACCACCATAAGCTTTACGCGTGATTACTGTAATTCTAGGAACTGTTGCCTCTGAAAAAGCGTACAACAATTTCGCTCCATGTGTAATAATTCCTCGCCATTCTTGATCTGTTCCTGGTAAAAATCCTGGTACGTCTTCAAAAACCAATAAAGGAATATTGAAGCAATCGCAAAAACGAACAAAACGAGCACCTTTTCGAGATGAATCAATGTCCAAAACTCCAGCCATAGCATTTGGTTGGTTGGCAATAATTCCAATTGTTCTGCCTTCTAAACGTCCAAAACCAACCACAATACTTTTTGCGAAATCTTCTTGCACTTCACGGAAAGAATTGTCATCAATCACACAATCAACTACTTGACGAATATCGTAAGGTAAACTTGAATTGGCTGGTAAAATATTTTTGATAGCTTCCGCTTTTGAAGCTGTGTATTCAAATTTAGTTGTTGGCGCTAATTCACCATAATTTTGAGGCATGAAAGTCATGAAATCACGCACTTTTTTCAAACATTCCACATCGTTTGAAGCTGTAAAATGATTTACACCTGATTTTTCTGCATGTGTTTTCGCTCCACCTAAATCTTCAGAAGTAACTTCTTCGTGCGTTACTGTTTTCACAACATTAGGACCAGTAACAAACATATATGAAGTATCTTCTACCATGAAAATGAAATCTGTTAAAGCTGGAGAATAAACCGCTCCACCAGCACAAGGTCCCATAATTACTGAAATCTGTGGTATCACTCCTGATGCACGTGTATTTCTGTAAAAAATATCCGCGTAGCCCGCTAAAGAAACAACTCCTTCTTGAATTCGCGCTCCACCTGAATCATTTAAACCAATCAAAGGAGCTCCATTTTTCATGGCTAAATCCATAATTTTACAGATTTTTTCAGCATGAGTTTCAGAAAGAGAACCACCTAAAACTGTAAAATCTTGAGAGAAAACATAAACGATTCTTCCATGAATTGTTCCGTAACCTGTCACAACTCCATCACCAGGGATTATTTGTTTATCCAAACCAAAAGATGTTGAACGATGTTGAATAAACATACCCATTTCTTGGAAAGAATTATCATCCAAAAGCAAAGTGATTCGCTCTCTTGCTGTTAATTTCCCGCCTTGATGTTGTTTATCGATACGAGCTTGTCCGCCACCTAATTGTGATTGTTTGCGTTTTTCAATCAATGCTTGACTTAAATCCATGGTTCTAAAATTGTGAGGAACAAAAGTAATAAATATTTTGAATTGATTTTTTTTGTTTTGAAGAGTTTTGAGTTGAAAAACCCAAAGAAATGATTTTCGAGATATAAGTAATTGACTTTAAAATCAATTCCCCAAAAATCAAATAAAATTTAGATTTTAGTATACCAAAGTAGATCATGCTCTTAACAAGATTTACCTAATCTTATTTAACAATTTCTATTTTAGTTTCCGTTGAAATAGAATTATACAAATCAGTAATGTGAGCCGTTTTAAGGGAAATACATCCTAAAGTCCAATCATTTTTATCGTCAATTGCACTATCGTATCCCGTTGGAACACCATGAATTCCGACATCGCCTCCGATTCTTGAATTTTTGGAAATTTCTCCACTTGCTTTTCTAGCTTTAAACCTTTTTTGAGATTCAGCATTTGGATAATCAAACCAAATGAAAAAGGACCAACTTTTATGTGGATACATGGATTTTATTCCAAAATTTCCTTCGGGAGTTTTTCCGTCTCCTTCTTTCATTTTATCTCCTTCGGGAGCAAAACCCAAAACACAAGGATAGGAAATTAAAGTTTCAGCTTTATACTGTACCGATAACGTTCTTTTAGCTTTTTGAATATAAATTTTGAGATCTTTTTTAGGGATTTTTCTTTCAGTAACTTGTTCTAAAAGTGTTTTAGAGCTCACTTTCATTTGAGAATTTGCACTAATATTTGCCTCACACGAATATATGACTGCAATTAAAAGAAAAGGAACAAAAAACTTTAAAATGAAATTCATAAACTTATTTTTGGATTTAAATTTACGAAAAAAATAGGAATTTAATTATCTAGAAACAAACGAACAACTTCAATTCTTCTATCAGACACTTCCTCTATCACAAGTTTGTAAGAACCAATTTCCAATTCTGTTCCAGCCTCTGGCAAAGTCTCTAAATGATGAATGATAAGTCCACCAAGGGTTTCATATTCTTCAGAATCATCAAAACCAAACTCATATTCTTCATTCAAATGATCAATTTCCACACGACCAGAAAAACGATACTCTTTGTCATTGATTTTTTCTTCCAACCACTCTTCTACATCATGTTCATCTTCAATTTCACCAAAAATCTCCTCGATGATATCTTCAATTGTAATTACACCAGCCGTTCCACCATATTCGTCAACAACAATGGCAATATTTGATTTTCTTTTCGTGAAAATCTCTAACAACTCTTTGGCAGGAATGGCTGCTGGAACAAAAGATATTGAACGTAAAATTTGATTAATTGCTGTTGGTTTTTTGAACATGTCAAAGGAGTGCACGTAACCAATCACATTGTCGATATTATCTCTGTAAATTAAGATTTTAGAAATCCCAGTTTCAACAAAATGCTTATGTAATTTTTCAACAGGAGAATCTACATTTATGGCGATTAATTCAGGTCTTGGAACCATGCAATCACGTGCTTTTATCTTTGAAAAATCAAGTGCATTTTGAAGTATTTGCATTTCGTTACCAAAGTCTTCTTCTTCTTTAATCCGCTTATTCAAATCCTGCACATAATGTTCTAAATCTACTTTTGAAAACACTTTATCATTATTCTTCAATTCAATTTTAAACAATTTCAAAAATTGTGTACTGATGAACATTACAACACTTGTTGGAAGGTACAAAATCCAATAAATGAGCCACATTGGAATTGCAAAGCTTTTCATAAATCCATTTGGATTCAATTGAAAAATTGCTTTAGGCAAAAATTCAGCTAAGGTCAACACCAAAATAGTGGATAAAAGTGTTTGAATCAACAACAATAAGATGCCATTTGAAATTCCCCAAGACTCAATAACAGGATTTAAAACTTGTGCAAAATAAATCCCAAAAAGCACCAAAGAAACGTTATTTCCAAGTAAAAGAGTGGCAATAAAATGTCCTTCATTTTTATAAAAATAAGCCGCAATTCTGCCATTCAGAGAACCTTTTGTGCGGTCTAACTCAATCTTTAAACGACTTGAAGTAATAAATGAAATTTCAATTCCGGAACAAAAAGCCGTGAAGATTAAAGACGCAATAATAATTATATGGGCAGGATCCATTTGAAATTTTACAAGATAAAGATATAAAAAATATTAAGAAATTACATCTTTTCCGATATCTTTTCTGAAATATGAATTCTCAAATTCAATATTCGCAATACTTGTATAAGATTTAGCTAAAGCCATTTCAAGCGTTTTACCAAGAGAAGTTACAGCCAAAACTCGTCCTCCGTTGGAATAAACTGTTGGTCCGTCTGCAACTGTTCCTGCATGAAAAACCATACTACTTTGAATGGCATTTAAACCATAAATAACTTTCCCTTTTTCATAATCTTCAGGATAACCTCCAGAAACCATCATCACTGTGGCAGCACTTCTATCGTCAAATTGAATGTCTCTTTCCGACAAAGTATTGGAAGCAACTCCTTCAAATAAGTCTAAAATATCTGATTTCAAACGAGGAATAACTACTTCAGTTTCAGGATCTCCCATACGGCAATTGTATTCAATCACATACGGCTCACCTTTCACTTGAATTATACCAAAGAAAATAAAACCTTTGTAAACCAAACCTTCAGCCTTTAAACCTTTCACAGTTGGAATAATGATTTGATTTTCAATTTTTTCTTTAAATGTATTGTCTGCAAATGGAACTGGAGAAACTGCTCCCATTCCACCTGTATTTAAACCTGTATCACCTTCGCCGATGCGTTTGTAATCTTTCGCTTCAGGTAAAATTTTGTATGAATCTCCATCCGTTATGACGAAAACACTCAATTCAATACCTTTCAAAAACTGTTCGATTACAACTTGTTTTCCAGCGTTACCAAATTTTCCGTCTGAAAGCATAGCCTTCAATTCTTTTTTGGCTTCTTTAACATCGTCCAAAATCAAAACACCTTTTCCAGCTGCTAATCCATCCGCTTTTAAAACGTAAGGAGCTTTCATCGAATCTAGAAAATCGTAACCCTCTTTAAGTGTGTTTTTTGTGAAAGTCGCATATTTAGCAGTAGGAATATTATGACGCATCATAAATTTCTTTGCGAAATCTTTACTTCCTTCTAACTGTGCGGCTGCTTTTGAAGGTCCAATAACTGCTATTGCTTTCAATGCTTCATCGTTTGTGAAGAAATCATAAATTCCTTCCACCAATGGGTCTTCTGGTCCAACAACGACCATTTTCACGTCATTCTCTAACACAAAAGTTTTGATTGCAGGAAAATCGACAATACTTAAATTGACGTTTGTTCCATACTCTTTTGTTCCAGCATTTCCTGGCGCGATGAATAATTTATCTAATTGTGAACTTTGACTAATTTTCCAAGACAAAGCGTGTTCTCTACCTCCTGATCCAAGTAATAATACTTTCATTTTAACAATATTTCAAAAGAGATTCAAACATTAATTTTCCGTCTTCGTTATTTATTTCAGAATCTGCTGCTCTCTCTGGGTGAGGCATCATACCAAAAACATTTCTACCTTTATTACAAATTCCAGCGATGTTATTAATCGAACCATTTGGGTTAAATTCATCACTTGCTTGACCGTCTTCAGAAGCGTATCTAAACAAAACTTGATCGTTTGCCAACAAGGAATCAATCGTTTCTTGTGGTGCATAAAATCTTCCTTCACCGTGAGCGATAGGAATTTTGTACGTGCGACCCAAATCCAAACCTGCAGTAATTTTTGTACTTGTATTAGCAGGCTTTAAAAACACATTTTTACAAATAAATTTTTGTGAATCATTGTGTAACAATGCACCTTCCAACAAACCTGATTCTGTTAGAATTTGAAATCCGTTACAGATTCCCATGACATAACCACCATTATTTGCATGCTTGATTACTTCGCCCATGATTGGAGAAAGCTTTGCAATTGCTCCTGAGCGCAAATAATCGCCATAGGAAAATCCACCTGGCAAAACAATAAAATCTGCCCCTTTTAGGTCAGTATCTTTGTGCCATAATTTTTCAACTTGTTGACCTAATTTCGTTTCCAAGATATAAATCATATCTTCGTCACAATTAGAACCAGGAAAGGTTACTACTCCGAATTTCATCTGTTAATTTACTTTTTGTGTTTAAAGCTTACAAAAGTAAATATTATTAATGAACTAAAAGGATTTTATATAAAAAACTTAATAACAGAAAAACCCAATGTAAGGTAAAAAAGCAATTGCGGAAAAAACTTCATTTTCACGTTTAAGTAGGAAAATGGAAGGAATAAAGCTATTGGGATGACCATAAAACAAAACCATTCGTATTGTTTAAAAAAAATATAATCTAGCGATCCAATGCACATACTGAACAATAAAAATAGATTTAAAATATTTGTATTTTTACGGAAGCGAATAGAACTTTTTAAAGCCTTATCACGAATCCCAACCCAACTTGTCAAAACCAATAAAACAAACAAACCAAGTGAGGCCAAAAAAATAAAGTCTTTGGTACCATATTGTTGCGTTGATTCAATAAAATTCAAATTTATTTTATGTTTGAAAATTAGATTAGCTGAAAAGGCATAAATCAAGGGCACTAGAATACCAATCGTAGATAAAAGTGTTTCCCTAAAAACAAAAGGACGAATTCGCGTAATCATCAACCAGGCAAAAGGTAAAACCAAAACCAAAGGAGGGTGGAATGTTGCTGCTACACCGAAGAAAAATCCAGCATTAAAAGCACGAGATTTCCCATCGACGTTATACTCTAGTTTATACAATTGAATGAAGGCAAAAATGATAAAAAAATGTGAAATCAACAAGCCATCCATAAAGTAAAAAGACCTGTAATAACTCAATAAAACAATGTATAAAAAAGCAATGATGTAGCTATTTCTTTCATAAAAACCGTTAGTGTTAAAGAAAAAATTCAACAAATAAGCATTGATTAAGACAAAAACACCACTAATCCAAGGCAAAAAAGATCCTGCAAAATTTGAAATCGACAAGGAACCCCAAAAACCTAAATCAACCGTATCAGTGATTTCGAAATAAAGACTATTTAAATTCAAGAACAAATACGCTAAAACCACAAGTGGCATTGCGAATAAAGCATAAATTTGGTTACCTAGAAAAAATCGAATCATGAACTGCGAAGTTACAATTTTTAAACATATTGAAATACATTTTGCAGAAAGTTGAAAAAAATATTGCTTTTTTATATTCTATTAAAAAAAAAATAACTTACTTTGTTCTAACAAAACAAAAATTATGAGTTCAACACCGGTTTTTTACAAATTAGACGATATTTTCCAAGGAATCTTTTTATTTTATGATTGGGTTGGAAATAACTTTAACAATCTTTGCCTTTTATTAGGGTTTTTTGGTTTCGCTTTCTGGATGTACACTCAGAAAAAATTCAACGACAAAGCGAAAAACGATCCTAATCAAATTAAATAATCTGATTTTAGATATAAAATACACAAGCTTCCGTTACGTCGGAGGCTTTTTTTGTTTTTAGCCATGAAGAAAAATACTGTCATCATTACAGCCGGAGGAATTGGAAAAAGAATGGAAAGTAATCTTCCAAAACAATTTCTATTACTCAAAGGAAAAACGATCCTGCAACACTGTATTGAAAAATTTTTCAACTACGACCAAAACATTCAAATCATTTTAACTCTACCAGAAGATTGGAAAGAATTTTGGGAAAATCTTTGCAAAACTAACTCATTCACTATTCCCCACACAATCGTTTCGGGTGGAGTTGAACGTTACGATTCGATTAAAAATGCTCTCAATATTGCTCAAGGAGATTTAATTGCAATACACGATGGCGTGAGACCTTTAGTTTCCACTAAACTTATTTCTGAAGGATTTGACCTAGCACATGAAATGGGTTCAGCAATTCCGCTGGTTGCAGTAAAAGAATCCATACGTTTTGTTGATAAAGGTCAAAATAAATCACTCGATAGAGCTCATTATTTCACGGTGCAAACCCCACAAATTTTCTCTCAAGAAAGCATACGAAAAGCATACGAAATCCCATTTCATCAAGCGATTACGGACGACGCCTCTTTAGTTGAAGAAAGTGGTGTGGAATTGAACTTGTTTACTGGAGAAGAACAAAATATTAAAATCACAACACCTTTGGATTTGAAAATCGCTGAACTTTTGATGTAAAAAGGAATTGTTTGTTGTTTTTAACGCAAAGATAGTAGAGTTTTTATCGGAGAATTCTTTAGGTCACCCTCCTTAATCCTCCCTCAAGGGAGGAAACAAGCTTAAGTGAACTTTTAACTCAAAAAATCAAAATAGAAAATATTACACGCCTTATATGGTTTTAAAATATTTACCATTTAAGCAATATTAGTGAAAACCTGTTGCACATCGTCATCATCTTCAATCTTATCCAATAATTTTTCGATGTCAACTAATTGCTCTTCTGTGAATTCTACTGGAGTCGTTGGAAATCTTTTTAAACTTGATTTTTGAACCTCAATTCCTAATTCTTCTAAGGCTTGAGAAAGTGTTCCGAAAGAAGTGAAATCTCCAAAAACAATTATTTTATCTTCTTCTACTTCAATTTCTGTACAACCAGCATCAATTAAATTCAATTCTAATTCTTCAGGATCAATTGCGTCCGTTTTTACGAATTCAAAAACTGATTTGCGGCTAAACATAAATTCCATTTGACCGTTTGGAACAACAATTCCATTAGATTTATTAAAATAAGACTTGATGTTAGCAACAGTTCTTGTTGGATTATCCGTTGCACTTTCTACAAAAATCAAAACTCCGTGAGGACCTTTTCCTTCATAATTGATTTCAGAGAAAGAAGCCAAATCTTTTTGATTAGCTCGTTTTACTGCTTTATCAATATTGTCTTTAGGCATATTTTCAGCCTTTGCATTTTGAATAGCTGTTCGCAACTTAGCATTCATTGCTGGATCTGTTCCACCTTCTTTCGCGGCCATCGTGATTGCTTTCCCTAATTTCGGAAACAATTTCGACATTTTATCCCAACGTTTTTCTTTTGCTGCTCTGCGGTATTCAAATGCTCTTCCCATACTGATAATTTTTTGTGATGCAAAAGTAGGAGAAAAAATTAGAATTTCAAAGTGAAACTGTATGGAAGAAAATAAAAATTAAAGGCAAATTTTTAATACAAAGGAAAACAAAGATTATTTTGATGCCCGGAGTATTTTTTAACGCAAAGATAGCTAAGTTTTTTGACGTGCTGGGTGTTTTAAGGGCGCAAAGCGATGTTTTGAGCTTGTCGAAAAATTGTAGCCACAAAACTTATTTTCAACCTTAAAATTTGTGTTTTCAACCTTAAGTTTTCTAAGCTTACCTTCGGTGAGACTTCGTGTTCTTAAGTGGTAAAAAAAAGCATATAAATTTTTAAGGTTGAAAGCAAGAATTTACTTTTCTTCTTTGTTCAAAATAAGAAATTCAATGCGGTTATTTGCTTCACGTCCTTCTTTTGTATCATTGGAATGTTTGGATTGAGAACTTCCAAATGCTTTTATTAAAACACGCTGCTCTTCAATTCCTTTTTTAACTAATAATTTTTTAATTTGTTCTGCCCGTTTTTGACACAAATCAATGTTTTTTAAAGAGTCTCCGATACTATCCGTATGACTTTGAATTTCAATTTTATACTCTGGATTTTTAAGCAAGACTTCAGAAACTTGTAACGTTAAGGTATCTAAAATCAACTTTGTTTTTGGCTTGTATTTTGTTGTTTTGTCTATGAATCGAATACCGTAAGAAAGAGGTGTTTTTTTCACATAAATTACACCTTCTTCTTTAATAAAAGGACAACCATTTAAGGTGTCAACTCCTACAGCTTTCGGACATCTATCCAGAAAGTCATAAATCCCATCATTATCCCAATCTGGACAACCATTTGCAGTAGCAATCCCTTTTATCGTTGGACAAAAATCTTCCGAATCCAAAATGCCATCTTGGTCGATATCTACAATTTTTTCTATGACAATCGTTCTTCCCTTAGAATCAACATTGACTAAATTATCAGAATTTGGCTCTAAATCTCTGTAATTTGGAACACCATCTTTGTCATCGTCTTGTAAATTAGATTTTAACTGAACAATTTCTTGCTCCATAGAAATGTATTTCTTCTTTGTTACGAAACAAGCGGAAAGAGAAAAAAGTAAAATTAAGAGACTAAGTAATTTCATTATTCTTCAAACTTAAAAATAAATTCAACCCTGTTATTATCAAGATTTCCTTTTTTATCGTCTTGATTTCCTTGAACTTCAGCACTTCCTTTCCCAATTATTTTCAATTGAGAAATCAGAACATTTCTTTTTAGAAATAAGGCTTTTACCTTCTCTGCTCTTTTAATAGATAACTTCATATTCTTGAGAGAATCTTTTGAATCATTTGAATGACCAATTATTTCAATCCAATATGTAGGATTTTTAATTAAGACCTCACTTAAAGAATCAATTTGCTTATCTATATCTGCTTTTAAATCAGCAAATTTTATTGAATTTGTTTGAAATAAAATAGGTTTTAAAACAGGAAAGGGTCTTATTTTTTCAACTATTATTACAGGACAACCTCCATCTTTCTTTAATCCAGAAGCATTTGGACACTTATCCGCAAAATCATAGACGCCATCTCCATCTTTGTCTGGACAACCATTTGCAGCAGCTACTCCTTTTATTGTTGGACAAAAATCAACAACATCTAAAACTCCATCGCCGTCAATATCTACAATTTTTTCTACAATTATTGTTCTACCCCTACTATCCACATTGGCCAATGAATCGGTTTTTGGTTCTAAATCAACATAATTAGGGATACCATCTTTGTCATCATCTTGTAAATCAGTTTTGATTTGTGTGAGTTCTTGTTCTAGGGCAATATATTTTTTCTTAGAGACAACACATGAACTGTAACCAAAAAGTATTAAAGTTAAAAGAAAAATTTTTGACATGATCCTGAAATTTTGCACTAAGTTAAAAATTTAGATTTGTTTCCCGCTGATTAGCGCAGATTGTTTCGCTGATTTACGCTGAATGTTGTTCAAAGCATTTTTAAATAATCTCCGCTCATCTGCGTTTAAAATTTGATTAAATCAGCGGGAAATTTCTCCACAATTTTCTTCCAAACAAAGCGATAACTCAAAAATGCAATGGATGTTCCTAGCAGCGCGCCACCAATTACATCACTCAAATAATGCACTC
The DNA here is from genome assembly GCA_046303515.1 of Flavobacteriia bacterium. GTDB lineage: Bacteria > Bacteroidota > Bacteroidia > Flavobacteriales_D > Crocinitomicaceae > M2408. The sequence continues at coordinate 25,256 of JBKCGI010000217.1, forward strand.
CCAAATACAAGCGAGAATAGCACACAAGTAAAGCACAGAAAAACAAAAAATAAACTGTTTTGGGATAAGATTTGAAAAAAACTAAGGTAAAACACCAAGCAATTACAAAAAAGTTGGTCGCATGAGACGATACAAAACCATATTGTCCACCCGTGTAAAAATCGCCATTTCCTTGATTGTAATAATGTAATTTTTCGGTCAAGAGAGCATGATGTGAAGGTCGATAACGCTGAAAAGTTTCTTTCAAGGCATAAACTGAAATCGCATCGGCAATAACGATTGTCAAAACCACAAAGATTAGAAACAAAATCGCATTTTTTAAGCCAATTTTACGGTAAGCTAGAAATAAAAGCAGAAAATAAAGCGGAATCCAAGTGATTTTACCTGAAATAATCCACATAAACTCATCCCAAAAGGGAGAATTCCATGAATTTACAGCGAAAACAATGGCACGATCTAAAGACTCTAAATAATCAATCAAACTTAAACAATTGAGTAAAAAAATAAATATAGTGTCACCTCCATCTCCCGATAACTATCGGGACCCTCCTCAAAGGAGGGAGGAAATTAATCATTCAATTTTTTCCAAATCAAATCTTTCAATTCATCCAAGCCCTGACTTGCCAAAGACGAAATGAAAACATAAGGAATATCTGGTAAATCTTTTGCCATTTGTTCTTTCAATTCATCGTCGAGCATATCAGATTTTGTGATTGCCAACAAGCGATCTTTGTGCAACAATTCTGGATTAAATTGACCCAATTCGTTTAACAAAACATCGTATTCTTTTTTGATATCTTCAGAATCACAAGAAACCATAAACAACAACAAAGAATTTCGTTCGATGTGTCTCAAAAATCTCAAGCCAATACCTTTTCCTTCGTGAGCTCCCTCAATAATTCCAGGAATATCTGCCATGATAAAAGAACGGAAATCTCTGTATTTTACGATACCTAAATTTGGTCTAAGCGTGGTAAAAGCATAATTCCCGATTTCAGGTTTTGCATCTGTAATAACAGAAAGTAAGGTACTCTTTCCAGCATTTGGAAATCCAACCAAACCAACATCAGCTAAAACTTTTAACTCTAAAATTTTCCAACCGTCTTTTCCTTCTTCTCCGGGTTGAGAATATGGTGGCGATTGATTTGTTGAAGACTTAAAATGGTTGTTTCCTTTTCCTCCACGTCCTCCTGGAACTAAAATTCTTTCTTCGCCATCAAAAGTAATTTCGAACAAAATTTCGTTTGTTTCAGCATCACGCGCGATGGTTCCAATAGGAACTTCGATGTATTTATCTTTACCTTCAGCTCCCGTTTTGAAATTACCAGAACCATGAGATCCATGTCCTGCTTTAGAGTGTTTGTTGTATTTTAAATGCAATAAAGTCCAAAGTTGGGTATTTCCTCTCAAAATAATATGACCACCACGACCTCCATCACCTCCATCTGGTCCACCCATTGGGATGTATTTCTCACGACGATAATGAGTCGAACCGCCACCACCATTTCCTGAGGTACAATGAATTTTTACGTAATCAACAAAATTATCTGAAGCCATTTTTTATTATTAAAGATTGGAAAATATGAGACATAAAACCACACTAAACCGAGGTCTTATTCTAATATTAAATGCAAAAGTACGGAAAAAAGTCGAATTATGCTTGAACAGAATCCAATGCTTGGTACAAACGCTCAGAAATTTCGTCAATTGAACCATGTCCATTAATCGAGATAAACTTGTTCTGTGCTTCGTAATACGACTTCACAGGCATTGTTTCTTTGATGTAAACATTAATTCTATGTTGAATCACTTCTGGATTTGCATCATCTGGTCGTCCACTAAATTCAGCACGTTTCAACAAGCGCTCTTTCAATTCTTCTTCTTCAACGTCTAAAGCCAACATTAAAGAAATTTTGGTATTTAAACTAGCCAAAAATTCATCTAAGGCATTTGCTTGTGCATTTGTTCTTGGGAAACCATCAAAAATAAATCCTTTGGCATCGTTTCTTTTTAAAACTTCCTCTTTCAACATGTTGATTGTTACCTCATCTGGCACCAAAGAACCTTTATCCATGAAACTTTTGGCTAAGATACCCAAATCTGTTTCACCTTTTATGTTGGCTCTAAAAATATCACCTGTTGAAAGATGAATCAATCCATATTTTTCGATTAATCGTTCAGATTGAGTTCCTTTTCCTGCTCCCGGAGGGCCAAATAAAACAATATTCAACATCTTAATTCTCGATTAGTTTATAAATTGCGTCGTAATTTCTTCCGTGTTCATTGTAATCTAGTCCATAACCAATTACAAAAGCATTTGGAATTGAAAAACCTTGGAAATCTGGTTTATGTTTTCCTGCGAAAGCATCTGGTTTAAATAACAAAGAGGCGATTTTCAAAGATGCAGGTTCAAACATACCTAAATAATTGAAAATCTTATTCATGGTGATACCTGTATCTACAATATCTTCTAAAATGATGATATCTTTTCCCTTAATATCTGTATTTAAACCGATTAATTCGTCAACACGACCGGAAGTATTTACACCTTGGTAAGAACTCACTTTCACGAAAGAAATCGCACATGGAACTGTTATTTTTTTCATCAAATCACTTGAGAACATGAATGATCCATTTAAAATAGAAATAAAGATTAAATCCTTACCTTCGTATTCTTTATTAATCTGATTTGCAAGCTCTTGAACTTTGGCCTGAATTTCTTCAGCGCTAATGTAAAGATCAAATGATTTATCGTGAATTTGTACCAAAATCAAAATTTTTTGCAAAAATACTAATTTTAGTCGATGTAGGACAAAAAAATGTGACTAAATTAATTTAGATGCGAATTAAAACTAAAAATCTCCAAGCAAAACTTAAATTAAAATAAGTAATCTTGGAGACTTTTCCCATTATGCATTTAAGTAAACTTCAAAAACAAACACATAAGAGTATAACATAAAAGAAAAAAAATTAAATCAATTCACAAACACTTTTTCCATTTCACCATTCGAGTAAATGTGTATAACAAGTCCCTTTTGATTTTCCGAAACTTCCTGACCTAAAATATTTATTCTTTTAACTAAAATTCTTTCAGTTGAGTTATCAATTATGACATAATTACCTACCAAAGAATTATTACCGTTAAAATCTGTTTGTTTTAGTCTGTAATAATTCACGCCTCCCTGAATAAACTCATAATCATTGTATGAATATTCTTTCAGTTCACTTGAATTACCTTGTCCATCTTGAATTGCAATTGATCTCCAATCAACACCATCTGAACTTCTTTCCAAGGTAAAGTAATGATTATTTTCTTCAGATAAAGTTGACCATTTTAATTGATTATATTTTAACGCCTTAAAGCCATCAAATTTATTTAATTGCATCCCTAAAACTGTGCATGTTCCAACTGCTACGGAACTTGATACAGGACAACCATCGCATCGAGTTACGGTTAATGAAAATGTTGTTGCTTCGGTTGGAGTTGAAGTTGCATTTGAGGTTGAAGCACTAAAACCGCTTGGATTTGAAGACCAAGCATAATTATAGCTTGTTGTTTCAGTAAAAACGACATCATCAATTGCTGCTGCTGTTTGAACCATTGCTGGAGCAAAAGCACCACCAGTATTTCTCCAAGAAAACACCACTCGAATATTTTGACCTGCATAAGGTGCCAAATTCAAACTAACTGAGGAATAACTAGCAGAGGTTCCAAAATAAGTTCCTAAAAGAATTTGCGTCGCACTTGCCACCAAGGCAGTACCTGCAGTAGGTGTTACGTTCGTTGGAATTACCCAAACTGTTAAAGCGGCACTAGAGTTTCCTCCACATTTCCACTTAAAATTAAGATTTGCAGTACAATAACTTGTAACTGTATAATCTTTATAAGCATGACTTGTAGCTGATCTATCTGAGAAAAGTGAACCAATTTCATAATTATTATTGGTTGAAGCAGTGCCTATATATAATCCACTTGCTCCACTTGCAAAAGCTGCACTACCAGCATACCATCTATTAAAGGTTCCATTTACAAGGGTAAAACCATTTGTACCCTCAAAATTATCAGTTACTGTATTTGTAACGTTTGTTGGCCCCGATGCTGATAAACTAACGGGGATACCAGGACAGGCCGTTGTAGGGTTAGCGAGTGCACTTAATGACATTTGCGCTCTGACAGGAATTGTAACACTCGCAGTACCTGTGCAGCCTGCTGTTGTACTTGTTGCAACATATGTTGTTGTTACTGTTGGACTAATAGTTAATGGTGCATTTGCAGAACCAGCAGCCACCCCACCTGCTGTCCAAGTATAGGCAGTCATTGATGCAGGCAAAGTTAAAGTGGCTGATGATCCATAACATAAAAATGGAGGCGCAGTGATTCCAAAAGCACCAGCTCCCAAGGTAATTCTAATATCATCTCGCCCAATACAACCAGTCACTCCAGTGACAACAACTCTATAAAAAATGGAGCTTGCAGGGGTAATTGTCATAGTCGACCCTGTTTGTCCGGCAATATTTGCCCACCCCGTTGGATTTCCGAAAAAATCTGTTGAAGTGGTTGACTGCCATTGGTATGTGCCACCACCAGAGCCGGTTAAGGTTACTGGAAAACCAGAACATAAGGTTTGATTTGCTCCTAAATTTGGAGTTGGTGAAGCTCCTACACTTACTGTTACCTGATCAGTAGAGGAACATGAGCCTTGAATTGCGGTTAAGGTATAAGTCGTGGTAGCTGTTGGAGTCACAGAAATAGATGCACCGGCTTGACCAGTACTCCATAAGTAACTTGTTCCACCTGACCCTGTCAAGGTTACACTTGAATAATTTGTGGAACCAAAAAAACCAGGTGTTGTGCAGCTATTTAAATCGGGTCCTGCATTCGCAGTGGGAACTGCAGTAGTATTGATAATGAAAGGCGAATTTAAAACGTTTCCACACAAATCGGTCATAGTGTTTCCATTAATTGTATAAGTTCCAGGACTTAAAGCTGGAGAAACACTAATAACGACACTTAATGTTCGGTTTGAAGTACAATTCGTAGAAACCAAATTTACTGTGTAACCTGCAATTGTAAAGTCACTAGCCTGGATCGTACTACAATCAATAAACTCTGAAAAAGTTACAGTAAATGTAGATGCAGATGCACAATTTGTTGTATATACATTTGTAATTGTTGGAGGGACATTATCTGTTACCGCAACACTACCAGCATTATTTTGAAAATTTAAATTAAATCCACCATTTGTTCCTGAGTAATAATTGATACAAATTGCATAAACTCTTGTGGTTACAACATTTTCTCTCTGATTTTTGTTAGTTCCCGAGGCATCTTGAGAGTTTGTGGCAGCTCCCGAAGTACTTAACCCTGTTGCTCCAGTAGTGGCAGAGAAATTACAAGAAACTTGAGTTTTACTTCCACACCCGTTTGTAATATCCCAAAGAACAAAATCATAATCAGTTGTTCCGAGTGGGGACAATAAAAAGTCCAGCGGTCCATCAGTGGTTGGAGAAAACTTATACCACACAGAACCTCCAGAACCAGTTCCAGAATAACATGAACCAGAATCATCGTTAACATTTCCTGTGTTTTCATATTGGTTAGCCGACGTATTCACCGTTGAATTTGAACAAAGTGGAATAGCACCAATACAGTCACTTTCCGGTAAGGTTGCTTTTTCATTTGAATTTAAGAAATAAGGTTCAATAACTCCCTCCCAACCTCTTTTATTTTCAACGATAGTTGAAGGATAATAAACAAATGTAAATGTCTTTCCCAATAAATTTGCTGGTTTATTTACCCCATCGTACACCCCAATCAATTCAGAAGTATCAAGACCGTTAAAAATTTTAAGGGTTGATCCTGTTGGTAATTCGAAATAGGTAAAATAGATTTTAATGTATCCGTTTGAAGCATTTAAGGTTGAAACAGTCAACTCATTATTTATATTTTCATACTTACCTCCATTATCATAGATAAATCCAGTATTTGCGGAAAAGGTTCCATTGTTTTCAAGTGTAATTTCTTGACTGAAAAAATTTAAAGACAATAAAATATAAAAAAGTAATAGCAAAAACTTATAAGAGATTGTGTTTTTAAACACCAAAATTGCTAAATCGATTTTTTTTATAGTGACAAGTTTCATAACAGATTAATTATGATGCAAATTTAGACACAACTAAAACGCAAAAATGAGGGGTTAACCCCTCATTTTCACTAAACTAAAACAAACTAAAACTATATTAACTAACTAATATATAGAAACTAAAATGAAGCTTTAACTCCATCATTTATGCGGAAACGCGCAAAAATTTCAAATGCACCTCTAGACTTAGAAACCGAACTTAAACTTGAGGTGTTGAGGTCATAAGCAAACCCTATCGAATAACTATTTATTTCCATTATTCCCTTAACAATAAACGCATCTTTAAAACGATCAAACAAACCAAAATAAAGATTTTTTTGACCCCCTGATTCTTCTAATTCATATTTTAAATATAATCCAGCTACTAATTCACTGGCTTTATTCTGCCTTTGAAAATAAACACTAGGTTGAATGGACAATCTTGAATCCTTAACTTTAAAATTAGCATTTACAAATGACGACCACCTAACAGCTAAAAACTCAGCATTTTTTTCTAAAAATGAATTCGAAGGTCTATTAACGTGAAAAGCCGCTAATCCACAATTAATAGTCATTTTATCGACATTTGAACTACCTTTTCCTTTTCTGTAATTATAGCAGATACCTGAACCAGCATCTAGATAACTAAAACTCGCATTATTAAAAGTTTCACCACTTGTTAATGAACTATTGAATTGAGAACCATCGTATTGATTTCCCCATCTTCCTGTATTCGGATCAATACTTCGTTGTCCAAAGCCAGTATAAATTCCTAAACCAAACTTACTATTTTTAGATAAAATTAAATGATAAGCTAAATTTAAACTAGCGGCTGAAGACTTGAGATTCAAAGACCCCGCTTCGTCACTACTAAAATTGATTCCAACGGCCATAATACCCTTTTTTTTTCGCTTTTTATCATTTAGTCTAGCATCAAAAGATGCTGCGAAAGTTTGATAGGGTTCAGCTACACTTTTCCATTGTGTCCGATAGTTAACAATTCCTTGAACTATATTATTTGAACCAACCAAAGCTGGATTTACCGTCATTGGCGATGCCTCAGAAAAAGAAAAATGAATATCTTGGGCAAAAGTAAAGCCTGTTATATTGATACATAACAAGAATTTTATAATTTTATTGAAATTTGATTTCATACTCATTTATATTTATCTAACTAAGGTTAAATTTCCAGATTCATTAATAAAGGTTCCATCCTCTAATTTGGCAATCAATTTGTATACAAATACTCCAGAATTCATTGGCTTTCCTTTAAAATTCCCATCCCAACATTCGCTTAAATTTACATTGCTTGTAGAAAAAACAACTTCTCCCCATCTATCGTAAATAGTATAATTTAACTCCGAAACACAAGAACCAAAAACGCAGGCTGCATTATTTAAGGTAGGCCCAGATCCATTTGGTGAAAAAATATTAGGAACAAAAATGTCGGCACAATTTTTTTGAATAGACAAGGTAATTTGTGCAGTACCAGCGCATCCATTAGCGTCAATTCCTGTAACGACATAAGTTGTAGTTATAGATGGACTAGCCAATGGATTTGGGCAAGCGTTGCAACTTAAACCAGTTGAAGGTGACCAAGAATAAGTTAATGCACCACTCGCCGACAATTGTACACTTGACCCCTCACTAATCGTTTGAGATCCTGGATTAATACTGATTGAAGCCGTTGCACTAGCATTTACAATTGCAGAGGCATTTATTTGACATAAATTCGCATCAGTAACAGTTAGACTATAATTACCTGCACTCAAATTATTCACAAGATTAGTATTTCCAGCATTTGGAGTCCACGAATAGCTGTATGGAGCCGTTCCACCACTTACAGTAGCATTTATTGAACCACTACTGGCGCTGCAATTATCATCTGTGCTAACTAAATCAACTTGTAAAGGTAAATTTGGTTGACTTATCACAACTGTCCCAGTTCCAGGGCAATTGTTTGCATCTAAAATATTCACAGTGTAATTTCCTGCCACAAGATTTGCTTGTGAAACACCAGTCAAATTTCCAGGGGTCCAAGTGTAAGAATAATTTGCAGTTCCACCTGTTGCAGATACAGTTGCTGAACCATTATTACCTCCAAAACAATCAACATTTTCTAATAAAGTGGTCGTTAAAGTAATTGTTGCACATGGTATCGAACTACAACTATTTAAAGTTGCAGGATCAAATACTAAAACTGCTCCAGAATTATCTGAAACTTGAACTTGTGTGGCTCCTTGAGGCAAGGTCACATTCAAGCCTGATCCAAAGTCAACAAAACCTTGTGCATTTAAGGTACAAGGTAATTCGACGGTACAGATTCCAAAAAACTCAATACCACCGCACGCAGCACAATCATTTGAACTAATTGTAGTTGATTCAAAATTTGCCCATGTATAAGGAGCAGTTCCTCCAGATACAGAAACAGTTCCGTTGTCTTCTAAACAAGTTGTCAATGTCGCACACGATCCCACAGTAATTACTATAGATTCAGTTCCACAAGGGAGTGTATAAGTAATTGTGTGATTACCTACTCCTGCTAAAGTTGGATTAAATAATCCTGCTGCATTAACACCAGTGCCAGAAAAAACACCCCCAGAACTTGCGGTAGTAAGAGAAAAAGGGGCATCATTTTGACAAACATTTTGAGGAATACAAATAGTGGCGTCACAACAAGTGGAAGCTAAAGGTAAACATGCGCCAGCAGCTAAAAAAGACTGCACACCTCCAGTTCTAGATGCAGAATTACTATCTCCGGTTCCTCCAACAGCAATTACATTTCCTCCAGAACTTACAATCACATCATAAACCTTAAAACTTGTAGCCAAAAGACCTCCCTGTTGCACTAAGGAAGAATTAAATTTATAGATTCCAGTAGTTGATCCGACATAAATGTTTCCACAATCATCTAAATCTATTCCACTATTCGCGACAGCATTACCATCAAACCCACCGTTTAATTGACCGTTCGGAATAGCTACAGAGCTAATTATTGACGCATCTACTAATGATCTTTTTTGCAATTGAGCACCCGTATTTACATAAACAAAGTTTTCATCAACACGAATACTAGAAATTCCAGTGTTATCGTATCTATAATTTTCACATTTATAGCCAAAATTAATTTGATTATTATTAGTGTATAGGCTGCTACTATTACTAGGACATAATGTAAAATTACTGTTAACATATCCGATAGTATCGTGCGTTAAAAAATAATACTTCCCATTGGGTGCTGAACATACAGATCTAACTTCTTGTAGGTTAGGCGGTATAGAAAACATTGGACCAATAGCCACGGCTTGTTGAGAATTAATATTACCAGAATTTACATCGATATCATAGATCCTTGCATCGAGAGCTAAAAGACCACCCCCTGTTCCACCAACAATTAAACTTGATTGATCACAGTTAAATGAAATAGTCCAAAATTCAGCACTTGAAAGCAAGCCACCAGGACTAGTATTATCCCAAATAGTACCTGGTCCTCCAGAAGAATTAATTTTTTGAATTTGAGCCGTAGAACCCGCAGTGATATACGAATTTCCATTTAAGTCTGTAGCAAAAGTTCCCAACCAAACATTTGAGGTATCGTAAGGAGTACTATACGTCCATTGCAATGTACCGGTTGAATTATACTTCAAAACCTGCATCGGCATAATCCCTCCCAAAACATAAAGGTTGCCATTTCCATCTTTTTCAACTTCCCAAACACAATCCCAGTTAGTGGCAAAACTTGGAGTTTGAACCCAAGGATCTATTACTATTTCCTTCGATTTATCATAATTCCCAAGTTCAAAAGTGACCAATTTCCCATTTTGGACGTATTTCGATGTAATAAAATTGTCTTTATTGTCTTTGTAAAAAGTTATTGGTTCATGATCTACAATGTCTCCAAATGCAGTTGGCAAAACAATTTCACCATTTTTGAGTGATAAATCTCTATCAAATATCATTTTAATTTGAGATGGATCAGCTCCCTCATGAATAATCAAATCGTATTTAATTCCAATGATAGGATGAACAGTATATACAACATCAATATTAGGGTAAATATTTTTGTAACATATTTTATCATAACTTTTTACATTACTGTAATATTGATACTTCCCGCTTTTATCCTTAATTGTATAATTTTGATAATCAAATGTTTTTTCCGAACCAATTAATTGCACCTCAGCTTGAGCATTAAACCAAGTCATTCCAATTTCGTCTGACTTAAATCTATATTTCCCAATTAACTTCTCTTTACTTTTATACTCCTCACCTGAAACCACTGGGGTTGCTTGCCAAGCAGCTCTTTCTTCCTTTGGAATTTTTTTTGCTTCTAAAAAATTGTAAGAAATACCTTCCTTTCCAAAATAAATTCTTGTAGAACCGAAGTCCACTGCAAATGCAATTTTTCCGGTGCTTGAAGTTTCATAAGTATCAAATTGACCAACATTTTCTACAAAAGCCTTTCTTTTGGTGTATTCTGTTTTCCAAGAATTGCTATTAAGTGTAGTTTGGGAATTTAAATTAAATACCAAAAACATAAAAAGTAACTTCCTCATTTTATTTTGTCTGTAAATTTTGACAAATGTAGGAAGTAATAAAAGTGAAAAATGAGGGGTTAACCCCTCAATAATTATTTAATGAAATGCTACTTGAATTTATCCAAAATCGCTTTGTTTTCAAGTACCCAAACTACTAAACTATTACTTTTAGAATCTAAATTTAATTTTTTACATATTCTGGACCTATAATTTTCAACTGATTTAGCTGTTACAAAAAGCAAATCAGAAATTTCCTTACTTGAGTATTTTTGACTCACCAATTTTAATGTTTTTAATTCTGAATTGGTTAATGTTTTTAACTGATCAATCACTCTAAAATTTGAATTCCCCTCATTAAACATAGTTTTGGAAACGTCTCTCAAATCTTTTGATAAATATGTTTTATTCTCTAAAATTGTTTGGATACATTCAACTAATTCTTCAGAAGTGTTGTCCTTGACAAGGTAACCATTTGCGCCATTAAAAAATGCCATTTTAAGCATTTCAATATCTTTATACATCGTTAAAATGATTACTTTGCATCTAAAGGCTTTTGCTTGAATTTTTGCACAAACTTCTAATCCATTTATCAGTGGCATATCGATATCTAAAATAACGATATCCGGGACATTATCTTCTAAATAATCTAATGCGCTTTGACCGTTATCAACTTCAAAGACAGCAATTTTGTCAAATGAATTTTCCAAAAGGAACTTTAGTCCACTTCTAAATATAGGGTGATCGTCAGCTAATAATACTTTCATTTGTTGTAAATTTTATGTTGAGATAAAACCCTGATTTATTTTGAAAGGTAATGACAGAATTGGCATCTAATATTTTAGCACGCTCCTTTATGGTCATCAATCCAATTCCACTAACGGCATTGGAATCATCGAAAAAACCATTACCGTTATCTCGATATTGAAAATTTATATTATTCAAATTCTTAGTGATAATAACTTTTAAAGATTTTGCATTAGCATGCTTAATCGTATTGTTCACACATTCTTGAACAATATGGTAAATCTGAGTTTTTTCATCTAAAGAAAATGATTCAACTGTTTCATCAATTTCATAACTGCATATCAAATTTGTACTTTCCTGCGTTTTATCCAAAATGGTTGCGATTGATTTCATTAAACCAATTTTTGAAACAAAATATGGATGTAGCGAATGGCTGATATTTCGGGTCACATTAATGGCATCAGACAAATCATTTTCAACAGATTCCAATACATCGGCTTTCCTAGACGTGTACATGTGAACTTTCGATTTGATGATGGATAACATTTGCCCTAAATCATCGTGTAAATCTTTGGAAATTCGGGATCTTTCTTGGTCTAAATTTTCAATCAATTTTCTTGAAAATAATTTTTGCTGCTTTCTGGAAATGTACGAATATCTAAGAATTAGTAAACCAACAATGAGAACAATGATAAAAACTCCGATAAAAATAGTCAATCGCAAATTTGTTTGCTTGATTAAATTATCCTTCTTTAACAAGGTGTTTTTTGCTTTTTGTTTTGCTAATTCCTTGAGATCTTTTTCCTTTCCATACAAAATTTGAAGTTGGGCAAATTTGTCATCACTGCTTATTCTTGATAATGAATCTTGAATTTCTCGATACTTTTTGTAATAAGTTAATGCCTCTTTGTACTTATTTTGTTTTTCCAATAAAGCTGCATTTTGATTGTAAATTTCAGCTAATAAATTTGGATCGGGGTAAAATTTATTATAAAAAGTTGCCGAATCAATGTAATTTTTGGCCTCAGAAAAATTTTTATAATGAAGACTAATTCTAGATTTTAGTAAATAAGCTGTTTGAATATAATCATAATTATCAGTGCCTTTTAAAAGTGAAATGCACAATTGTATATTCTTGCTCGATTCTTCATACATTTGAGCTTGCAAATATGAATCAGCCAAATTCATCAAGGTAACCGCTTGCGTTACAGGGAATCCTAATTTTTTGGCATATATATAATTCTTCTTATAATATTCAATTGATATCTTGTGCTTATTTAGTTTTTTATTAATTATGCCTAAATTATTTTGCAAATTAAACACCAAGCGATATTCCTTCGTTTGATTGGCAAATTGCAATGCTTTTTCAAAATCTTTTAAGGCTTCATTGTTTTGATTATTTTCCAATTTTATCAATCCGATATTGTTAAGCATCATTCCTTGTAAATAGTGAAAATCATGCTTTTCAGCCAATTTCAAACCTTTTAAATAATATTCAAGTGCAATGTCATTTATTTTTCTATCTTCATATAAAATTCCAATTCCATTGCATGCTTCAATTGCATTTTCAAACATTTTATTTTTCAATGCTTCATTTAATAAAAATTGAAAATCAATCTCTGCAGCTGCATTGTCCGTGACACCTTTAATGAATGCGAGTCTTATCTTTGTTCCGTTTATTAGTTTTGTTAAATTGTGTTTTTCAGCAAAAGCAATCGTTTTTAAATAATATTCTTTTGCCTTTTTATCATTTGAGGAGAAATAATAGAAATTACCGTAATATTGATAAATTTTACCTTCATCTGCATATAATTTCAACTTTTGTGCGATTTTTATAGCTTTTTTTCCATTGCTAAATACGCTGATTGAATCGTAATAGGTTGCCTGTCGAATTGTCTTTTTTAACAGTTCTAATTGTTTTAAATCTGATTTGAGATTTTGACCAAAATAGGAATGTAGTAGTAAAAAAAATAGTATTGAAAGCTTGAACTTCATTCCAAAATCTTTAATTTATTTGAGGTAAATGTAATCCTTTTTGCTTATTTTCAAAACTTTTTATTAAAAATAAAATCTTCCACAAAATTTATTCTCAATTCGTTAGCTTATTAATTTCTAAAAGAAATATTCTAAAAAATGTTAAGCTTTATTTAGAAAAATCATCAAAAATAGGTGAAAATTTAAATGACTCTTTTAACAATATGTCCTCTCTAAAAAACTACATTTTAATTAATTTTTCTCTAGAAATTATTTCATTATTCGATGTATTTAGCAGCTCAAAGAAATAAATCCCACTTTTCATATCTGGCAGATTCATTGTCAAAATATTACTTTTTATTTTTGTCTCAGTATTTAAATAACTTACAATTTTTCCATTTAAATCATATATTGAAATTCGAATATTTTCAAGTTCAAATGCCGACAGATCAAGGTTAATCGTTTGTTCAAAAGGGTTTGGAAAGAAGATGGTTGAGGCTCCATTTTTAAAACAATCAGCAAAAATAATATTAGAAAAAGTAAACGCACCATTGAAATCAACCTGTCTAATACGAAAATATTTAAAGTCTTTGTTTGATAGCATTAAGGAATAATTGAGCAAGCTGCTACTATTTCCTGCTCCATCAATCTGTGTAACAGGAGAAAACAAATCTCCGTCAACTGAGCCTTCAACTACAAAATAATCGTTATCTCTTTCACTAGCTGTTGACCATTGTAATTCTGTATAACCACCTTTACATTCAGCTTTAAACTCACTTAATTCAATTGGCAAAATACAAGGTTCTACAGTCACTGTATATTGTAAATTTGCCCAGCCTGAAAATGCACATGAACCACCAATTGGAGTAATAAATATGGCGTATGTTGTGGTGGTTGATCCAATATTTGTTGCAGGAGGATCGTAACTTGGTACAGAAGGAATGCTTCCTGTTACAGAGAGATTGTCAATATTCCAGCCTGTTGAATGATTCGAGGCATCGGAAGACATGGTAAATTTTATTTTTACCTGCGCTTGATTTGCAGCTGTTGGTAAATTGACTGTATGTAAGGTGTAAGCTCCTTCATTAACAGCGACGGTCTCCAAGGCAGAACTCCAAGTTACACCATTATCAATTGAAACGTAAACAAATCCTTTATCATTTCCAGCAGAACATAGGAAACAAGTTGCTAAAAATCTTGAATAACTATAATATCTCAGGACAGGACTTGTGACCCCTGTAAGGTTTATCGTCGGACTTACAGCATTATTGACAGCCTCAGTACAGCTAGCTGCGTAATTTCCATTAAGTATGGTTCCTAAAACATTTGGAACATTATAAGCAGTTGTCACTACATTTCCAGAAACTGGAGCTCCAATTGAAAAATTTCCACTTAGTGTCCATTGATTTCCACCATCAAAATTATCTGACCAGGTAAAAGGAGTTGGGGTTCCACTTCCTGGAGATCCTACCGCACTCCATCCCGCCACAGGTGCTGTTGTGCCTGTAGGAGCAGTTGCTGTACCATCATAAGAATACCATTGATATGTAAAATCAGTAGACCCTGTTGCAACTGGTAGTGTTGCCATAATAAAAGCCAAAGGATCTCCTCCAGCACAAACTGTCACTCCAGGACTTTGCACTGCACCTGGTGTAAAGGTTGACAAGCTTACCATTACGGGTGTTGTGTTAAAAGATCCTGAGCACGATCCACTTAACATGGCAAAACTTGTAATTGGTTTAATTCTGTACCATGTAGTTTGAGTGATTCCTGAAACGTTATAATTAATTGTTGTACCGCCCGCAATATCAGTCCAAGGTCCGGTAGCGCCCACAGTTGATTGCTGCCATTGAACACTTGAAGGAGTTGCGCCTGTAGGATTGAATGACAAGGCCGTGCTACCAGGTGAGGAACAAATCAATGTAGGATTTGCATTTGCGCTCCCAAAACTACCCCCACTTGCACTTGGATTCATATTAACAACATCACTAGCGTTAAAGACACAGCCATTTCCATCAATTAGTCTCACATTGAAATTGATGGAACCAGGTGTGCTAGAATTATTTACATCACTAGTTGTTGTTGAACGAATTAAAGGATTTACAATATTTGCTGATACTCCTGTAGAAGTTTCTGTCCAAAGATAATTGGAATAAAAGGAATAGCCACCTGCAACTGTAACACCAGAAATGCGGACATTGTCTAATAGCATTTGTTGACCAGCGCAACCACCAGAATAAAATTTAAACCTAACTTGCACAGACGCTTGCCCTAAAGCAGCTGCCGGCATTTCAAGTGAAAAATTCATCCATGAAGGACACTGCGTGCTATTTCCTGCTCTTAAATAATTTGGTGAAAATGAAGTCCAGGCTCCTGCTCCTACCTTATATTCTACAGCCAAGTATTCGCCACCATTTGAATTTACAAATTGCAAAAACCAAAAGTCAACTATAATTCCGGTATAGCCTACCGTAGAAAAAACTGGGCTTGTACTGTACCCCAAACCTCCAGCGTCTGTAAAACCAGAATTAAAACGCAACATATGAGAACCATCCTGAGGTCCAATTCCTGTTCCCCCCGGCCCTAAATAGGTGTCCGTTGTAACCATGGAAAGTGCCGCTGCTTGACCACCACAAGTAGAACCAGCATTCGTAACTGAGTTTGTCCATGTTCCACCTAAACTTCCTGTAAGAGAATTATCAAAACTACAAACAACAAGATTATTTTGAATAGGGTAGGCATTTAAATTTAATATATCTCCAGAAAATCCAGTGTATCCATTTAAATTTTCTGAAGTAACAGTAGCTGAAAAGCTTATCGCTGGAGCTGAAGAAACGGTAATTGATGTTGTTCCTGGACAAGAGCCTCCAGCAGTTGTAAGCGTATAAGTAGTTGTTGCTGTTGGTGAAACCGTAATTGAACTTGAAGTTGCTCCTCCAGGCGACCATGAATATGAAGTTGCTCCTGGTGCGGTTGAACTTAAAGTTATACTCCCGCCATTACAAATAACTGGGGGTACATTTGATGAAATTGACCCTCCAACGTTAATTCTTCCCGAAACATTAGAAGGAATCGCGCATGCTCCAGAACCAGCAACACAATAATAATATAGTGAGCCAGCTGTGCCTGTCGGAGGTGAAAAAGTACTTGTTGTGACTCCTGTTGAGACTCCGCCTACATTACTTGGGTTTGTATTTGAATACCAGAGATACGGACCTGAAGTTGCGGATGCTGTAAGAACTGTTGAAGCTGCGCCTACACAAAGATTTTGAGAAATAGTTGATGGTTGAGTCGAAAAAACATTTGTACAAAAAGTAATAACTACCCTTCCTTGGGCGCCTGCACCACCGGTACCATTTGAAGAATTTGTACCTGTGCCTGCACCACCACCTCCTGCACCATAAAGTGCTCCGTTACCTCCATTCCATGTATTTGCACCTCCGCCTCCTGCACCAGAAGAGAATGTTCCACCTCCTGCTACACCAGCTGCAGGAGCAACACCTGCATCACCTCCATTGGAAGTATTTCCTGCTGCACCGCCGCCGCCGCCGCCGCGATTAAGCGCAATATTTCCGTTTGCTCCATTTCCACCTCTATACAAGAAACCAATCCCACTATTTCCTCCTGCTCCTCCAATAGAACTAGATGAAGTAGATGCTTGACCACCTAATCCTCCATTTGCACTACAAACAATATTTGAATTGTAAGAAACATAACTTTGCTGTCCAGGTCCACCATCAACAGCATTTAATCCAGCAGAAATTCCGCCAGCACCAACAAAAACATTGATTGGTAACCCAGGAGTAACAGCAATTTGAACTCTTGAATAAGCACCTCCACCACCTCCACCAGCATAACCGATTGTAGTTGCAGCAGTTCCACTTGCTCCTCCACCAGCTCCTCCAGCGCCTAAACATTCAACCACTGCATATGTTGACCCAGTAGGCACAGTGAGAGTTGTTGCTCCAACAGTTGTATAAATCGTTTGTCCAAAATTGTTGAAAAAAATGAGCACAAAAAATAAAACATGAACATATTGCTTGAATTCACAATGGGTAAAATCTTTTTTTATCTTTTGTCCTAGCTTTAAATTCATCTTTGTAGCAATCAAATTAAATTGGCAATTATTCTTTTCAACAAAATTATGCTAATTACAAATTTGATTTTGAGGGGTTGACCCCTCAATATATTTTTTTAAATACAACGAAAAAAAATGTAAGTTTGACAAAAACATTTCAATTGAAAACAATTTTCTTTATTACGGCCATATTATATTTCTCCGTAGCTTTTTCTCAAATGATGCCCGAAAAATTTGCAACTTTTTACGACGAATTAGGAATGGACAATTTTGAAGAAAAACAAGTTAAAATTGACAAAAAAATTAAAAAAAGCCCAAATGAACCGTGGTACTATTGGATGAAAGCCGAAATTTTCCAAATGATGGGTGATGAAGCAAAAGCTATTGAAAATTTTGAAAAAAGTATAAAAATAGATTCTACTTTTTCAGCTGGTCACGGAAGTTTTGCCCGTTTTTTATATGGCAAGGAAAACCCAAATTTAAAAGAAGCATTAACACACATCAATAAGGCAATTCAACTTGATGACACTGAAAAATATTACCTCATCGACCGTGGAAACATTTATTTGTTAGCAGGTGAATATGAAAAAGCAATTGAGGATGCAAACACAGTTCTTAAATTAAATGAGGAAACTTACATTATTGACGCTGTGCAATTGATTATTGAAACCATGCTTGCTCAAAATCGCACTGCTGAATTAAAAACTTATCTTGAAAACTTTGATTTCACTTCTTTAGGTGGTTTCATGGACCCTAATTTTGATGAAAAGCTTGGCGATTTATACTTGGAATTTGGAGATAAAGAAAAAGCGTGTAAATCTTATGGTTTTGCTGCTGATACATATTTAATCGTAGAGGAACCTTTACCTGCAGGCTTGGACGAGAAAATTAAAAAATGTAAGTAAAAAAAGCCCTAGTTTAAGTTAACTAGAGCTAATAAAGAATATGTTTTTAAGAAATTATTTTAAGCATTTTTAGGCTCACTGCCTTTAATAAATAATTTTTTATTGTGTAAGAATAAGGAAATCCAAAGTAGTGTTAATAAAACTGCAGCCGCTGGAACTTGAGCGTGAGCCAATTCAATTGACAAAGCTCCTCCCAAATAGGAACAAATTAGAAAAAAGCCTATGTTTCTTGTTTTTGGAATCCACAAAAGTGCAACCGCTAGCAATTCGATCAATCCGAAAAGTATAATGTAATTTCCTAGACCTCCCTTTGTGAGTCCATCAACTACTTCTGGAGCGCCAATAAGTTT
The DNA here is from genome assembly GCA_046303515.1 of Flavobacteriia bacterium. GTDB lineage: Bacteria > Bacteroidota > Bacteroidia > Flavobacteriales_D > Crocinitomicaceae > M2408. The sequence continues at coordinate 43,967 of JBKCGI010000217.1, forward strand.
CATAACTCCACTCATCACTAACATCAGCGAAGGAATTACCATTAAAACAATTGAAATAATTTGTGTGATTTTTGTTGTTTTCATTTTTTTAAATTTTAAATTGTTTGTATTTTATTCACAGAGCAAAATTAGAACACATAAAGTATACAATTGATATGGATTTCCTTTTAGAAAGTGGTTTCCTTAAAGAAACTATTAGTATTTATTCTATCTTTGCGCCGTAAATTTGTATCACTTTAAAATAATTGGTCCATGGAAAAGAAAGTTGTCGAAAAACCAGTTGAATGCACCAAACAATTTATGGCAATCAAAGATGCGATGGATATTTTAAGCGGAAAGTGGAAAATTCATATCATTGGAACCTTAACTTATATGCACGGACCCGTTCGTTTCATGGATTTGATGAGACACGTAGATGGAATCGGTGCAAAAATGTTGTCAAAAGAATTACAAGATTTGGAAATCAATTTATTGGTAAAAAGAACGGTTTTAGATACCAAACCAATAACAGTTGAATACGAATTAACCGACCACGGTAAAACCCTAGAAAAAGTAATCAATGAAATTCGGCTCTGGGGAGCATTACATCGCAAAAAAATAATTGAGAATTGATAAAAGGAAGTACAAAAAAAAGTGAAACCCTTTCGAATTTCACTTTTAATTTTCTGGTGGTCCAGCCTGGGCTCGAACCAGGGACTTGCTGATTATGAGTCAGCTACTCTAACCAACTGAGTTACAAGACCGTTTTTTTCGGCTACTCTAACCATCCCGATAGCTATCGGGAGAGTAACAAGACCGTTTTTTGTTGTTAGATTTTTGGAGTGCAAATATACAAATCCAATTTCAAATAGCAAATAATTGCTGAAAAATAAAGATATATTCTCCTAACTTTGTTTCCCAATCAAAAACAAAGCAGGAATTTTACCGATGTCGTAAGCGTTTTCTCTCCAGTCTCTAACGGACATAGAACGTACGTTTTCGTTTGGTAAGGTCAAACTGGAAGCGATACATAAAAAAGTATCGTCACTCAATTCATTCAATAAATCGTCTAAAACATTCATGTTTCTGAATGGCGTATCCATAAAGATTTGTGTGGAACCCGTTCTGCGTGTGTATTGTTCCATGTCTTTCATTTTGCGAATACGGTCCTTGCGCTCTTTTGGCAAATAACCGTGAAAAGTAAATTCTTGACCGTTAAAACCACTTGCAATTAAAGCCAATAAAATAGATGAAGGTCCAACTAATGGTGTTACAAAAAGTTTTTTCTCGTGCGCCAAAGAAACCAAATTCGCTCCTGGATCTGCAATTCCTGGGCAACCAGCTTCAGAAATAATTCCAACATGATGGCCGTCTTTTAATGGTCTGATCATTTGAAACAATTCGTCTGGAGTCGTTTTTTTGTTTAAAGTGAAAAAAGTACTTTCGTCAATCGGGAATTCACGATCCATTTTACGCAATAATCTTCTTGCAGATTTAATATCTTCCACAGCGAAAAAACGCATGGTTTTCACTAAATCAATTACTCCACTTGGAATAATGCTTTCGAGCGTTTCACCACCCAAAGTATTCGGAATTAAAAATAATTTTCCGTTCATAATTTTTCTATAATTTTATCTGTTACCTCATCCAATAAATCGTAAACATGCTCAAAACCAGCTTGACCACCATAATACGGGTCGGGAACTTCCATGTCTTCGTTTGGAAAAGATTCATTCAAGATTAATTTCACTTTTGCTTTGTCTTCAGAATTTCTAGCCAAATGGATCACATTCTGAAAATTACTTTTGTCCATCACATAAATTTGGTCAAAAGCATCAAAATCAGATTTCACAAATTGTCTTCCTCTTAAAAAAGAAATATCTGTACCTCGATTTTTTGCCGTGGCAATCATTCTCTTGTCAGGCGCTTCACCCACATGAAAATCAGCTGTTCCTGCCGAATCAACTTCAACATTTAAGTTTTGCTCTTGAACCTTTCTTCTTAAAATTCCATCAGCAAGCGGTGAACGACAAATGTTCCCCAAACACACAAATAAAATACGCTTTTTTTCCACTTTTCTTGAATTCGAGTTCAAAAATACGCTAAAAACATACATTAGAATCAAAAAAGATAACACTTTAAGTTTTATTTGTTTTTTGAATGTAACTTATTTGTAAATTTTCATTGATATAAGTGATTTAAATAAGTAAAATACCTATTTAAACATTTTAACAAATTTTAGTAGCTTTTGTACCAACTAATTAGTACATTTAATCGTTCTTATTATAAATACAACAAAACTTTAAACCTTTAAAAACCAAAACAATGAGACAACTAAAAATAACCAAGCAAGTCACCAACAGAGAAACAGCTTCTCTGGACAAATATTTGCAAGAAATCAGTCGAGAAGATATGATTTCGGCAGATGAAGAAGTGCAATTAGCAATAAAAATTCGTCAGGGAGACCAGCGAGCATTAGAACGTTTGACAAAAGCGAATCTTCGTTTCGTAATCTCAGTGGCAAAACAATATCAAAATCAAGGATTAACGCTTCCTGATTTAATTAACGAAGGAAATGTTGGACTAATTAAAGCAGCGCAACGTTTTGATGAAACACGTGGATTTAAATTCATTTCCTATGCCGTTTGGTGGATTCGTCAAGCAATTTTGCAAGCTTTAGCTGAACAAGCGCGCATCGTTCGTTTGCCTTTAAATAAAATTGGTACAATAAATAAAATCAATCGTGCGTTCTCTGAATTAGAGCAAAAATACGAAAGACCACCATCAGCTGATGAATTGGCAGAGTTTTTGAACGTATCTGTTGAAGACATCCGTCAGTCGCTTGCAAACAGCAACAGACACGTATCGATGGATGCTCCGTTAAGCGAAACGGATGAGAATTCTTCCAGTATGTATGATGTTTTACCAAACGACTATATGAATAGTCCAGAAAATGAACTAACACGCGAATCATTGCGCAAAGATATTGAAAGATCTTTATCAACCTTAACACTTCGCGAGGGTGAAGTAGTTAGACTCTACTACGGGTTAAATGGTAAGTACCCTCTGACTTTAGAAGAAATTGGAGAACAATTTGATCTAACACGAGAAAGAGTGAGACAGATAAAAGAAAAAGCAATTCGAAGATTAAAACACACTTCCCGAAGCCGGATGCTAAAATCATACCTAGGTTAAGCGGGATCCACGTCAATAATTATTCGAATGGATTTGTTAGAAGGAGTGCTGTAGAAGATATCGATAATCTCTTCGAGGCGCTCCTTTACTTTTTGGGGAGAAACCTCTCGCTCAATTTTTAAGGTGATTTGTTTCAAAAATAGATTGTTGATGCGTTGAATCACTGGAAACTCTGGACCTAAAACGCGTTCCTTAAAAACGGTGTACATGGCTTCGGCAAGCATTTTGGCCCCGACATTCAATTCGTTTTCATTTTTGGCTTTTAAGGTCAAACGAATCAATTTATAAAATGGAGGGTAAAAGAAATTTTTCCGTTCCAAGATTTCATTGTTGTAGAAATCAGTGTAATTGTGTTCAATTACTTTCTGAATAATCCAATTTTCTGGTTCTCGTGTTTGAATGATTACTTTGCCCCGTTTTTGACGTCTCCCTGCCCTACCCGCAACTTGTGTCATCAACTGAAAACTGCGTTCAAAAGCTCTGAAATCTGGTCGACGCAACATCATGTCCGCATCCAAAATTCCAACCAAACTAACATTGTCAAAATCCAAACCTTTGGTCACCATTTGCGTTCCAATCAAAATATCGATTTTCTTGTCTTCAAAATCTGAAATCAAGGTTTGATAGGCATTCTTAGAACGAGTAGAATCCAAATCCATTCTGGCAATGGTGTGTTTTGGGAAAATTAAAGCCAAATCATCCTCAATTTTTTCAGTTCCAAAACCTAACATTTTCAAACGATTACTTCCACAACTTTGACATGTCCCCATCGGGGGAGTGGTATAACCACAATAATGGCATTTTAAAGAATTTGAATGCTTGTGATAGGTTAAAGATACGTCACAGCTTTTACATTTAGGCGACCAAGCACACACTTCACAAGTCCACAAAGGTGTGAAACCACGTCTATTTTGAAATAATATGATTTGCTCCTTATTTTCCAGAGCTTCTTGCATGGCATTAACCAACATCGAACTATAATGTTCGTGCATCGTTTTGCGTTTGGTTTCTTGTTTGATATCTGCAATAAAAATTTCAGGCATCATGATTCCACCAAAACGCTGATTCATTTCTACCAAACCAAATTTTCCACTTTTGGCATTGTGATAGGTTTCGATAGCTGGAGTAGCAGAGCCTAAAAGCACTTTTGCACCAAAGGATTTCGCTAAAACGAAAGAAGCATCTCGGGCATTATATCTTGGAGAAGGTTCATATTGTTTGAAGGAAGATTCGTGTTCTTCGTCAATTATCACCAATCCTAAATTTTGATACGGTAAAAAAACCGAAGAACGAGCTCCCAAAATAATTCTAAAACGTTCAGGATGGTTCATCAAAACATGATTCCAAATTTCTACCCGTTCATTCTGGTTAAATTTAGAGTGATAAACCCCAATTAAATCTCCAAAATAAGCAGACAAACGCTGAATTAACTGTGTCGTTAAGGCAATTTCAGGTAATAAAAATAAAACTTGTTTCCCTAATTTAATTTGTTCTTCAATTAGTTCAACGTAAATTTCCGTTTTACCAGAACCCGTGATTCCGTGTAACAAACAAGCATCTTTTTCTTGAAAAACAGTTCTTATTTCATCTAAGGCTGTTTGCTGAAATTCTGATAATTTTTTACGTTCTTTTAAATCTTTATTCGAATCTTGAAAACGATCTATCTGCAAACGTTTGGCTTCGATAATTCCATTTTTCTCTAAGGAATTTAAAGCCGAATTGGATATTTCTCTTTCAACTAAGTCTTTTTTTGCAACAAAACTTCCAGCAAAATCTTCAATATTGGTTTGCTGCAAAATCGCCATGATAGCCATGAATTGTTTTTCTTTCTGCTTTTGATGTTCAAAGCGTTCAATCACTTCATTCAGTTTTTCTTCCTGCTGATATTCTTGTGTAAAGCGATAAAAAATACCTGTTTTTGCAACATATTTATATGACAATTCTTCTTGCGAAATAACGACTTTCAAATCAATTAATTCTTTGATAATCGGCTGAATTGTTTTAATTCCAACAATGTCTGAGATTTCTTTCAAATCTAGAACCTCTTGAATTTCAAGTGCTTCCACAATTTGAAAATGTCTATCAGATAATTGACTTGTATCTCCATCAAAATTTGGGTGAATCGCAATTTTTGTTTCGGACGCCAATTTGAAGTTAGAAGGTAAAGCCGCATTCATGGCATCGCCAATTGGCGCCATGTAATATGAAGCTATCCATTTCCAAAAGTTGTATTGATTTCCTGTTACAATTGGATAATCATCCAGCAAATACTCGATATATTTTGCTTGATAATTTGGAGGCACATTTTCATGAACTTTAGTAACTATTGCCGTGTATAATTTCGCTTTACCAAAAGGAACAACAACTCGCATACCTGACTTAATCAGGTCGTTCATTTCAAAGGGAACTCGATAAGTAAATTCGTTTTTAACTGCTAGCGGAACAATAACGTCAGCAAATAACGTCTTGCGTTCATTCATGCAGTAAAGTTAAAAACTTAGCTTTAAAAAAAGCTGAATGTTGAAAATTAATTACAGAAAAAAGATTGTCCTGAATCAACTGGATTATCACTGCAAAACATGTATTGACCTGTTATAGCACCATCACACAATTGCCTCATTGAGTTGGTATTCAAACAAGTATAATAAGAAGCACCGCCAGCATATTTCCAAGCATCTTTATATCTTTCAACATTTGTTGATGAAGTGAAAATTCCAAACACTCGCATTTCATTACTTGCAGTTAAATTGGTATAAGTTGGTTTGTTTTGCGCTAAACTTGAGGAAGGTTTGTTAACCAAAACATATTTCTCATAAACATCGCTTGCACCATACATTCTAATATTTATCCCTTTCAATTTTCTTTTATTAATTGCAGGATTATCTTTCGTAACATTTTGAGCAATCAATTCATAGAATGTTTGACCAAAGGCATTTTGTGGTTTAGCCCATAATTCATCATCTGAACTTAAATCTGCAATTTTCCATTGTACTTTTTTAGTATTTAACAAGGTGGCATTATCGTATTCTTCAAATTCAATATCAAAAAAGATTTCAACTTTTTTACAATTTCCTGGATTATATGAAACCGTTCCATAAGAATATCCATCTTGTGCAAAATTGTTACTTACAAAAGGAAAAGAAGCAATGTCAGAAGGTGCAGTAATTGTTAACCCACCTACTAATGCAGTTTCCCCTTTCACAGCAAATTCTCCATTATTAATATTCGCTTCCAATTTATAAATTGTAGTGGTACCAACCAATAATGGATCCGCACTAGATGTTTTAAAATAATACACTTTTTGAAGTGGATAATAAAAAGCACCCGCTTCTTTATTTTCAATCATCGTATCTTTAAGTATCCAGGTTCTTTTAACAACTCCGCCAATAACTTCAGTAACAGTTGCGTCAACTTGATCAAAATAAGATGAATCAGGAATTAATGCACTTTGAGACAAATCTCCAGAAGCATCCATTGCTCTGTTGATTTTCACATAATGAATTGAATCATTTGCATTTAACAAAGCATAAACAATGGCAGTTTGTTTTCCGTCTGTACTAGGTTTAATTTCTTCAGAGCATGAACCCAAAATCAAGGAAAATAATACTAAAAAAGATAAATATATGTTAGAGTTTTTCATCGTTATAGTTTAAAGGTCAAAGTTAATGAATATTTTCCTTTATAGTTCACCGTTTAATCAAGTTAAACAGCCGTTCACTAAAAAGAATAACAACTTTTCTTACTTAACTCTATTTAAGCCCATTGTTTTTAGCATCCATTTTGGCAAATGTTTTTCTGGGTTTCTGTTCTTCAAATTAATGTACCAGCCTAACTTTTTAAGAATAGGAACTTTATGTGTTTCAACAAACTCTAACCAGGTACCATCAGGATCTTCAATATAGGAAAATCTTCCTCCGGCTTCACCCATATCAAAGGTTTCACCTGAATCAACTGTAAAAGGAAAATTTAATTTTTCTGCTTCTACTTTCAAGGCTTCCATACCTTGAATATCGAAACACAAATGTATGAATCCCCAATCTCCCCAAAAACGATTTTCAAATATTTTTCTACAGTTTTTTCTTTCCACTGCTTGAATCAACTCTATCTCTGTTGGTCCTAGCAGTTGTGCAAATGGACCTTTTCTCAAGGATGAATGTCTTAACAAAACTCTTCGCACAGATTTTTCGCCTGCTTTCAAGTTCTTATAACAGGAAAATGAATCTGTTTTATCATAAACAATTTGATCGTAACCCAATAAATCTTGATATACTTTAAGTGAATTTTCAATATTTGAAACACCAATTACAACGCCAGATACGCCACCGGTTTGTGCAGCATGATTTGTATTTGTAAACCATCCCAAACCTTCCACAATTTCGAAAATATTTCCATTCGGATCTTCAATCAAAAAATGCTTTTTACCTTCTGGGGTAGTTTCAATTTCACTTAAAAACTTAACATTATTTTCTTTTAAAAAAGCATAACTTTTAGCAATATCTCTCGATTTAATTTTACAGATATACAAACCATAATCTCCTACTTGTATATCAAAAGCTGCTTTTTCTGTACCTCGAGAAGTGTATTGCCAAATTTCAAAACCACCGCCACCATTCATACTTAAGGCCAAAGTTGCAGTCCTTTTTTGAACGACATCTCCGGTATATTTTATCATCAAAGGTGCTTCAGCAGCATCTTCAAAAACTTTTACATCAATTCCTAGATTTTTTCTGTACCAAGACCATATTTTTTCAACATTTGGAACTCCGATTCCCATTTGCTGAATACCACAAATAATTTTTTCCATAAAAATGTATGAACGACAAAGATACTAAAAAAAATTTGTTGTAAAAACAGGCCGTTACCTCAATACATTGATGTGACCAGTTTTAATAAACTCTTCTGAATTTGGCTTTCTGTACCTTATTTTATAGGTGTAAACACCATCTTGACAAGGTTTCCCTTTATAATTACCATCCCATCTAAAGCGATTATCGTTATAAGATTCATAAATTAATTCACCCCATCGATTAAAAATTTCGAATTTAATTATTTGAATATTAAAACTTTCCGCAAAAAACTCATTGTTATGACGATTACCATCTGGTGTAAATGTATTAGGAATGTAAAGTGTTGAACCAATACTAATTATTCTTGTGGTGGTATCAATACATCCTGCATCATCCACAGCAATAAGTGTGACTATATATTCTCCTAAATCAGAATAGGAAGTACCTGGATTTTCTAAATTTGAAGTTTCACCGTTACCTAAATCCCATGAAAAACTAACACTATTTGGATTTGTATTAAAAAATTGAACTTCAGAATTCACCTCCAAACTACTTGAATTGTAAGAAAAACTAGCAAGCGGTTCCCTTACAGGCACTACAGTTGATATTGGAACTGAATATGTTTGACAAGCGTCTGAAATAGAAACGGAATAAGTTGTAGTTTCAAGGGGATTAACCCAAACATCCGCACTGCTCTCTTCGGTATGCGACCAAGAGTAGACATATGCCCCAAATCCTAATGTTGCTGAGGCTGATAGCAAAACGGAATCACCAGGACAAACTAATGTTGGTTGATTGATACTTGGAATCAATAAAATTGTTTGAATAGTATAATCAAAATCTACCGTGTCAGCAGCTCCGCATTGGTCAAAAACAATTAAAGAGTAACTTGCTGAAGCCGCTGGAGTAATTGTAATACTTGAAGCAGTGCCAATTTGCTGATTATTTGTTAACCAAATGTAGCTATATTGACTTGCTCCACCAGAAACAACAGGTGTAAAAGTTTCTGGAATAAAAGGACAATTTTGATTAACACTTGCTATCGGTTGGATAACAATTGGTACCAATGGAGGAATATAAATTTCTGCAGTTGCAGACGCAGTTGAGTTCAAACAAAAATCTGTGGCTGTAACAGTATATGAAGTTGTTTGATTTGGCGAAACAGTAATCGATGGTGTTGTTTGATTCGTAGACCAAGAATAGGTGATTGGTGCTAAGCCTCCTGTAATTACTGGTGTTAAAGTAACCGTTGGACCCGAATTGCAAAAAATTGTGTCATTTTCCAAACTAACTGTTATGGGTTCAACATCCTGTATTTGAAGCGTAAATGTTTCTTCGCTAACCCCGTTACAAATATTTGGCACTTGAAAAGTTATTTCAATAGTCTCTAAACCTTCTGTAATTCCGTCAACAATGGCATCAAAAGTAAAAGAGGCGGAACTTTGACCAGCTGCTAAATTTAAACTTTGCGGAATAGTGTTGGTGTAATCCGCACCATTTTGTGCAGTTCCAGAAACTAAAATTTGAACATTGATTGGGTCATCTGTATTTGTTCTTGAAAAAACAAAATCAGCCGATGTACATCCTTCAGCAATTATGCTTTCATCACCAAAGAAGTTTTGTGAGATTTCAACATCAATATTAGTTGGAGCTTCAGATGTTAAACTTTGTGCCTCTAAAAATATTCCAGAATCTAAAATCCCATCACCAACATCAGCAATTGCAATGGTTAAATGATATGTTTGTCCGCATTGTACAGGCGATGCTGCAGTTAAAACTCTTGTATAGCCATCATATTGAATGAATTGAGCGCTCGAATTAAAAGGAGCTTCAGAACCATCGCCGTTATCCACATAAAAAGCGCTATTTGACATGTCATTAACATTATCTATGGAAACTATCGTTTGATTTGGAAGTTTTGCAATATTTTGATTTACATAATTACCACCTCCGGGATTCGGACCAGAAATAAACAATCCAAAAACATCATTAAAACCAGCATTAACGTATTCGAGATATTCTTCTGAACCAAAAATATAATTGAAGGAAACCAAATCTCCTTGCGCTTGAAAATCAAATTCCAAAACGGCTGCATTAAAAGTATTATTGGATCCTAAAATTCCATTCAAAATTGCAGATGATCCACCAGAATTATCAATTCCAGATCCACCAGAACCATTTGGACCTTGCGGCCCATCTCCGGTATTAAAAATAGTTCCTGTTGTAATTACTATACCTTGATTTAAGCCTAAATTTGCACCATTAAAATTAAACGAACCTATTGCCTGAATATCTCCTGTATAATTTATGTTACTCACCTGAACTCCTGTTCCAAGTAAAACATTTTGAACCAAGTTTGGTGGAGACATAGCGCCACTAGTCGTCAGCTGAGCAAAACTCAAAATTGGAACAACAAAAGCTATGTATAACAGGATTCTCATCGTACTAATATAACGTTTATTTTTTATATTAGTTGCTGAATTAACTTTTTTTTAGAAAAAATATTTTAAAACAAGAAAAAAAATGCCTTTAAATTGATCTTAAGAATTCAAAATCAGCGCATACATATCAGCGTAATATCCTTTTGCCTGAAGCAATTCTTGATGTGTTCCTTGCTCAATAATTTTTCCTTTTTGAAGCACTAAAATCAAGTCCGCACGGGCAATTGTTGAGAGTCGGTGGGCAATAACCAAAGAAGTTCTATTGACCATCAATTCTTCTAAAGCTTGTTGAACAATTTTTTCACTTTCAGAATCCAAGGCAGAGGTTGCTTCATCCAAAATTAAAATACTTGGATTTCTTAAAATAGCTCTTGCAATACTAATACGCTGTTTTTGTCCACCAGAAAGTTTATTACCTCTTTCTCCAATATTGGTGTCGTAACCGTTTTCAAGATTCATGATAAAATCATGCGCATGCGCTATTCTAGCTGCTTCCATGACACGCTCATCTGAACAATTTTCAAGTCCAAAAGCGATGTTGTTTTTAATGGTATCGTTGAATAAAATTGATTCTTGATTGACAACACTAATTTGATTTCTTAAATCTTCGTTTTTAATATCTTTTAGCGGAATTCCATCAAAATAAATATCCCCTGAATTGGCTTGGTAAAAATTTAATAACAAATCTGCAATGGTTGACTTACCACTACCCGATTCCCCAACCAAAGCCACCATTTTTCCTTTTGGTATTTTAAAAGACAAATCCTGAATAACAAATTCTTCTTTGTACTTAAAACTAACATTTTCAAAGGAAATTTCATTTTGAAGTCCGGCAAAAGAATGCGGGTTTTGAGATTCATAAATCTGTTCCTCCATCGCTAAAATTTCTTCCACTCGGCGATAAGAAACCTCAGCTTTATGAATGTTTGCAATTCCTGTTGCTATACCTTGAATTGGTCTCAATAATTGTGAAAAAACGATTATGAAGGCAATAAATTCTTCACCAGTTAAACCAGAAGAATTTTTCGCATCTAAAATCATTGAACCACCAAACCAAACGATACAAATCATGACAATTGTTCCTAAAAACTCATTCAATGGTGAAGATAAATCTTTCTTACGGTAAGTTTTTGTGACCAATTGTTGATGACGTAAATTGATATTGGTAAAAGACTTACGAATATATTCACCTGCATTAAAAGCTTTGATGATTCTAATTCCTCCAAAATTTTCTTCAATAGATGAAAGTAAAATCCCCATTTGCTCTTGACCTTTTTTGGCTGTGCGTTTTAAACTTTTCCCTATTCGTGAAATCGTGAAAGCAGAAAGTGGCAATAAAACTAATGATATAAGCGTCAGTTGCGGACTCCAATAAATCAAGGTGATCAAGCTTAAGGCAATTGCAAAAGGCTCTCTAAAAACCAATTCAATCATGGAGGTTACAGCAAATTCAATTTCGCCAATATCATTATTCAAACGTGCCATTAAATCACCCTTTTTTTCTTCTGTGAAAAAAGACATTGGTAAACGTAAAGATTTAGCGAATAATTTATCTCTCAAATCCCGCACAACTTCCATTTTTAAACTAGAATTGTGGTAAATTGCTAAATATCGACAAACATTTTTAAGAAAAAATGCGATGACAACCGAAATGCAAACAATTAACAAGGCTTGTTTTGGGTCATTCAAAACCATTTGCTGCTTTTCGTAATTGTAGAGCTCGCCTAAATATTCAAAAATATTTAAATTAGGATCATCGTAAAGTGGCTTTTTTACTAATTCAATTTCAGATGATTTGGTTTGAAAAATTAATTGCAAAAAGGGTACAAAAAGCACAAAGGAAATCAAATTGAAAATCACAAAAAGGAAGTTGTAAAAAACTACCAAAAAAGTTTTCCATTTGTTGTGAACTGATAGTTTATATATGGTAAAAAAGTCTTTCATTTCATTTGAACTAAAAGACAAAGGTAAGGAGAATTTAGGATTTTTAGGTTTTGAATTTTTTAATCCCTTTTTTAACTTCAAGATAGCACTTTTCACAATTGGGAAAAAATCCTTAACTTTGTCGCATGGGATCAATCAGACAAAATAAAATTGAAGGCGTTATTCAAGAAGAATTATCGATTTTTTTTCAACGAAATGCTAGAGAAATTTGTTTAGGTGCAATGGTAACTGTAACTGTTGTGCGTGTAACGGCTGATTTATCTTTAGCACGAATATTTTTGAGTGTTTTTGCTGGTCCCGACAAACAAGAAGTCTTAGAATCAATTCAACTAAATTCAAGTAAAATTCGTGGTGAAGTTGGTCGCAGATTGAAAAATTTACGTAAAATACCTGAACTTATTTTTAAAATTGATGATTCTTTGGATTATGCCATGGAAATTGAAGAATTGTTAAAAAAATAAGCCATCAACGTCCCTTTTTACATAGCGAGAAGATATTTATCCTCTAGAAAAAAAAAGAATGTTATTCATCTGATTTCGCGTATTTCTGTAATTGGAATTGCCGTCACAACTGCTGCTTTAGTCATTCTGATCGCTGCCTTCAATGGAATTGAATCCATGGTTGAAAAATTGTACAGCGAATTTGATGCTAACCTCACAATTAAAGCAAAAGTTGGAAAATCTTTTGATGAAAAAACACTTCAAATCAATCTTATCAAAAAAATTGAAGGAGTAGCTCATGTTTCTCGAGCAATTGAAGAAATTGTGATTTTGAAGCATGAAAAAAAATGGGTTAATGCCAAATTAATTGCAGTTGAAGAGGATTTTTTAAATATGATTGAAGCCAAAAAGCATATGGTTGATGGTGAGGCTTTTATTTCCAAGGAAAATCAAAATTTTGGACTCATTGGAGCTTCTTTACTAGATAAATTACAAGGTTTTATTCCGGAACATTCATTTGAAAGTATCATAGTTTATTTCCCAAAACGAAATGCTCGAGTGAGCGCCATGAATAATCCTTTTCGAACTGAACTCTTGAATATTTCTGGCAGAATTAATTACAACAAAGAAGTTAACGAAGAAGCTTTAATAATTCCTATAAATTTAGGCCAAGAAATGCTAGATTATGAGGAAAAAATAACTTCAATTTACATTAATTGCAAATCCAAAGATGACCTTTTTGAGGTAAAAGAAAAAGTTGAAAATTTAATTGGTTCAAATTTTAAAGTCGAGACACATTTTGAAAAAAACAAATTGATTTATCAAACCAGTAAAACAGAAAAAATTATTGTGATCTTCATTTTGGTTTTTATATTTATTTTAGCCATTTTTAACTTAGTTGCCTCTTTAACAATGTTATACATTGAGAAAAAAGATAATATTTTAACTTTAAAAAGCATGGGTGCAAATAAATCTTTTGTTTTCAAAATCTTCTTTTACGAAGGTCTCTTAATTTCATTTAAAGGGATATTTTTTGGCTTAATTCTAGGCTTTATTATCGCTGGAAGTCAATATTATTTCAAACTCATCACCTTACCAAATTCTGGCGGTCAGCCTTTTCCCATGTGGCTAAATGTAACAGATTGTATTTTAGTGTTTGTTATTGTTTCAATAATTTCTATCTTAGCATCCTATTTAACCATTTCCTTTTTATTAAAAAATCAAAAGAACTTTCATTATGAGCGCTAAAAAATTATCTTTATCAGACTTAGCCAATATTTTAGGTATTTCAAAATCTACAGTTTCCTTTGTGCTTAATAATAAAGGAGATAAGTATAATATTAGCAAAGAAACCCAACGATTGATTCTTGAAAAGGCAAAAGAATTGAATTTCGTTCCAAATTTTTTCGCGAAAAGTTTACGTGAAGGAAAAACTAAAACTATTGGACTAGTAGTTGCTGATATTTCGAATCCATTTTACGGTGAGTTAAGTAAAATGATTCAAGAAGAGTTGCATTTTCACGATTATAAATTATTCATTGTTAACACTAACGATAACAAAGAAATTGAATTACAATTGATGCGAGATTTAATTAACCGTTCGATTGATGGTTTGATAGTTGCTCCTTGTAATCCCGTTGAAAACTTGAAAGAATTATTCAACAGCACACCTATTCCAATTGTTTTTGTGGATAGATACGGTGACAATAAAGCTGATTTCGTTGGAGTAAATAATTACACGGAAACTTACAATTTAATTAAAAAGTTCACTAAAAAACCTACTAAATTAGGAGTGTTTTTTTACGAGGAAGACGAAATTTCTACTATTCACTTGAGAATAAATGGAATCAAGGATTCAGCTGAAAAGGAAGGTGTAAAATTAGAATTAATTAATGCATACGACTATAAAGACGCTTTAGGTAAAAAAATCACTGAGCTTAGAAAAGAGAAAATGGATGCAATTATAGCATTAAACAATAAAGTTGCGCTTCAAGTTATTTCTTCTCTTAATGAGTTAAAAATTTCAATTCCAAATGAAGTTGCATTTATTTCTTTTGATGACTCTGAAGCCTTCCCGTATTTGAATCCACCAATTTCAGCTTTAAAACAACCAATCAAAGAAATCGGAAAAGAAACTGTAAATCAATTGATTCGCCGATTGAAAGAAGAACATACTCCTGGTAAATGCGTTGAGTTTTCTTGTCAATTTGTTGCTCGTAGCTCACATTAAAACAACAACAAAGCCTTCTATTTTTTGCTTTTGGAATTTGACTATCTGAAATCCAATGTCATACAATAAAAGAATGTTTTACTTTTGATATTGAATCAATCCTTTAAAACCTTGAATGTATTGTTTTTAATTCGGACAAAATAAATGCCTGACATCAAACTTTTCATATCAATTTGATTGATTTTCCCATGTTCTAAATCGCCAGCAGAAACAATTTTCCCAACGGAATTTACAATTTCAAACGAAGTATTTTGAGCTAAATTTCCAATAAATAATTCATCTAAAACTGGATTAGGATAAATTGAAATTTCACTCAAGTCTAAATCTTCCTCACCAGCAGTTGCTTCCTCACAGGACCATTGCGAATATGGAATGTTGTTTATGGTAGACCAATTTTGAAAAGCAGTTAATTTATCCGTTATAAATGCCCATTCCATGTCTCCATTTGCTACGTATGCATCGATTGAATCCAAAACAGTTTTGACTTTTGTAAAAAATCCTGGTGTATCAAAATCGCGCACATTGATCATAACACTCAAATTGTAAAATTTATCAGATGGCCAAGTTCCGTCATGAATACGCTTAATATTTTCTCGCATAGCATTTATTATCCATTGAACATTATTTGTTGTGTCATGAATCACTGGAGCGCATCCGTTCCCTACTAACCAAAGATTTGCAGTAGGGTCGTGCGTATAAACATTTGTCGAGGTGTCGCCATCTTTTGGTTTCCAAACGCCATAATCATTTAAATCTTGGACGTGATTCGGACTTCCACCTCCCCAAATGATTTCTGCTTGCCAAGGTTGGTGATACACAGCTCCAAATTTTACATTTCTAAACTGAGTCCAATCTTCATTCGCATATGGATAAGCTAAAAAACCTCCAACAGTGTGCGTTGAAGTTACTCCACAACTATCTAGAAGATGATACACGTCAGAGATGTTGTAATTATATTGTGGCGATTCTGTTTTATTTCGTGAATCTATTTCAACTTTACCAGAAGTATACATGCGTTCCAAAACATCATTAGGATTGGTAAACGCTTGATCCCAATTCAATGCCCCTAATACAAATTTTGAACAGGTCTGAAAATTCCATCTTCCATCAATGGAAATCATGTGATTCAAAATTTGATTAATAACAGTTACAGCGCTATCAAATTCATTTTGGTTTGTGTCGTAAGATTCACCAAGCATTTCATTATGTGTTGCTAGGTTTATATAAATTTTTGGCGTTTGTGCTATAAGCATTTGAGTACTCAAGAAAAATGTACAAACAAGTAATATATTTTTCATAGTAAATAGTTTTTGTGATATCGGTTTAGACAAAGCTATTAAAAAATAGTTTAATTTACCATACTTTTTTTTAATTTCTGCGTTATGTAAGAAAGAATTTTATTACTTTGGCACCGTCATGAAAGCAAAAGATTTAATAACAGACGAAATTCCACCGTTGAAGCACACAGATACGGGTGAAATTGCTTTGAGATGGATGGATGAGTTCAAAGTATCTCATTTACCTGTTTTGAAAAACGATAATTACGTTGGATTAATTTCCGAATCTGATATTTTGGATAAAATGGATATTCACGAAACTTTGGATATCTTATTTGACCATTTACCGAGACCTTATGTCAAGGAAAACGCACATATTTACGAAGTGTTATACCGTGTTGCAGAACATAAAATTTCCGTTATTCCAGTTTTGGCGGAAGATGAAAGTTATTTGGGTTGTACCAGTATTCACCAATTGATTACTTTAATTGCGAACACTGGAAGTATCAAAGAATCTGGTGGAATTATTGTTTTAGAGGTAAATCAAATTGACTATTCCTTGGCTCAAATTGCTCAAATAGTGGAAAGTAATGGCGCTAAAATATTGAGTTCATATATCATGTCTTCTTCTGATTCTACCAAATTAGAAGTTACGCTAAAAATAAATCAAGTGGAATTGGGTCGAATCATTCAAACCTTTGAACGCTACGATTATACAATTTCCGCATCTTATCAAAAAAGTACCTTTGATGATGATTTGCAAAACCGTTACGATGCATTATTGAATTTCTTAAAATTCTAACAAAAACTTCACACAATGAACATTGCTATTTACGGTCGAAAAATCACGAAACAAAATGCCAAATATTTTGAAAATGTACTTCAATTAATTTCAAAATTTGGCTGGAATGCCGTCTTGGAATCTGAATTGAAAGAACAATTAGTTCGTAAAGTTGGAATTGGAGAGAATTGCAAAACGTTTGTCGATCATTCTGATTTTTCCTCTGGAATAGATTTGGCGATAAGTGTTGGAGGAGATGGTACTTTTATTCAGACCGTAAAATACATTCGTGATAGTGGAGTTCCCGTTACTGGTGTCAATATGGGAAGATTAGGTTTTTTGGCGAATGTCAACCCAGAAGATTTAGAGCGCACCTTGGATATGGTCAAAAACAAACAATTTGAATACCAAAAACGTTCACTTTTGCGCGTGCACACGGCCGATAATTTGTTTGGAGAAGATAATATTGCTTTAAATGAGGTGAGTTTACACAAAAAAGATACTTCCTCCATGATTACCGTTCACGCAAGTTTAGGTGATTTATATTTAAACTCGTATTGGGCTGATGGTTTAATTGCTGCAACTCCAACTGGATCAACAGCTTATAGCTTATCTTGTGGTGGACCAATCGTAACTCCTGGTTGTCAAATTCACATTCTAAATCCAATTGCACCTCATAATTTAAACGTGCGTCCAATGGTTGTTCCCGATCATTTTCCCATCAAATTATCTGTGGAAGGCCGCGAACGTAAATATTTATTGAGTTTAGATTCTATCTCAAAAAGTATTTCTCAAGACGAAGAAGTGACCATCACCAAAGCAGAATTTTTAATCAATGTCGTGAAATTCGAAAACAATAATTTCTTGGATACGATTCGAAATAAAATGTCTTGGGGGGTCGATAAGAGGAATTGAAAACGTTTTTTTAGTCAAAATTACATACAGATCAATCAATTGTAAACCTTTCGAATGAAAATTTTTATAAATTTCGAAAAAATCCGTATTCTTATGAAGAAAAAACTATTTCTTTTTTTTGTTTTCTTTTGTTTAAAAATTTGTCTTTCCCAAACAATTGAAGTTGTTCAAAAGCACATACCTGTTAATGGCTTTGATTATAAGAGATTTGGTGAATCGGTTTCCATGTGGGGGAACAAAGCTGTTGTTGGTTCTACTGCTGCTGGTCTTGGGAGTTCAGGTTCTGTGAGTGTCATGGAGTTTGATGGAAGCGTTTGGATTGAAAGGCAGGAATTATATTCAGACCAATTGTATGGAATGGATGAATATGCTTATGATGTCGATATTAATGAGAATAAAATAATTGTTAGTGCTTTTTATGATATAAATAACAATGGAGATAATGTAGGATCTGTATATATTTATGAATATGATGGAAATTCTTGGTCGCAACAGGCAAAATTATATGCTCCGGATGGTGTTAACGGTGACCTATTTGGTATCTCAGTCGCGATAGAAGGAGATTATGCAATAATTGGTGCTAAGCACGTATCTAATTTAGCATATCATGATGGTGCGGTTTATGTGTATCATTTTCAAAATAATCTCTGGAACTTTGAAGCAAAATTAACAGCTAATGATGCAGCTCTTGATAATACTTTTGGTACTTCGCTTGATCTCAACCAAAACAGCTTAGTCATAGGATCTAGGTTTAGTGATGAAAATGCCTATAATACAGGTTCGGCATATGTTTTTGAAAAAACCGGTAATACATGGACACAGACGGCAAAACTTATAGCTTCCGATGCAAGTGAATTTGCACTTTTCGGTAATGAAGTAGCGATCTCCGGGGATAAAATCATTGTAGGATCTTATTGGAATGACAATAGCCTGGGAGAACATGCGGGCGCGGCTTACATTTTTGAATATGATGGTTTGAATTGGCAGGAAAAAGCTAAATTAACAGCAAGTGATGGCTTGGCTGAGGATCGTTTTGGACATGCAGTTGCTTTATTTGAAAATAAGGCCATTGTCTCAGCCTCAGATTTGTTTACAGGAAAGGGAGCCTCCTATATTTTTGAATATAATGGCGTGGAATGGATTGAAACAAAAAAGATTTTACCATCAGATGTTGAAGAATCGGATTATTTTGGAGAAAGTGTATCTATTTATGGAGATTTTGCAATTGTAGGATCAATTTACGATAATAATTCTTTTATACGTAATGGTTCGGTTTATTTTTTAAGCACTCCATATACAGCAAAAATTGATCAGATAAGAGCGTTGGATTTTAAAATTTCCCCAAACCCAACAAATGGCTCTGTAAAAGTTGATTTTGCTAAAAGCAATTCTGATATTTCATATAAATTAAGCTCTCCATCTGGTCAAATGTTAATTTTGAAAGATCATTTTTTTGGAGATAATTTTGAAGTAGATTTGAGCTCTTTTTCAAACGGTATGTACTATTTAGAAATTGATTTAGAAGGTAAAAGGGAAGTGGTAAAAATTATAAAAGAATAAATTCTTTTACTAAAATTCTTCCCATTTTTTCTCTACAAAAAGTTGCAAAGTCCGTTTTTTGTGTTTAATTTAGTTTTCGATTTCAGGGAATTTTGCCTTAAATCTAATAATCCATTTATACAAAAACCTAAACTTAACCCATGGAAAAACGCTGGCTCGTTAAAACGAAACCTTCACCTGAAAAAATCAATGACTTAGCTCAAAAATTAAAAATTGAACCAGTATTAGCAACAATTCTAATACAACGCGGAATTGAAACCTTTGAAGATGCTCAAGATTTTTTTAGACCCGATTTAAAAAAATTGCACAATCCATTTTTAATGAAAAACATGGATGTGGCTGTCAATCGTTTGGAAAAAGCAATTGAAACTAAAGAAAAAGTATTACTTTTTGGCGATTATGATGTTGATGGAACAACTTCCGTTGCTTTGATGTACAATGTGCTCAAAAACCATATCGAAAACTTAGATTTCTATATTCCAGATCGCTACGCTGAAGGGTACGGAATCAGTTTTCAAGGAATAGATTACGCCAAAGAAAAAGGAATTACTTTAATCATCGCTTTGGACTGTGGAATCAAAGCGCATGAAAAAGTAAATTATGCCAATAATCTAGGAATTGATTTCATCATTTGTGACCACCACGAACCAGGAGAAACGGTTCCAGATGCGATTGTTTTAGATCAAAAACAACACGATTGCAACTATCCATACAAAGAACTTTCAGGCTGTGGTGTCGGTTTTAAATTGTTACAAGCCTTCTATCAGAAAAATGATTGGGATCAAACCTTACTTTTTCAAAATTTGGACTTATTAGCGATGAGCATTGCTGCGGATATAGTTCCAATTACGGGTGAAAATCGAATTTTGGCATTTTATGGTTTGGAAATCATCAATAAAAGACCAAGAAAAGGAGTGCTAGAATTACTTTTTCAAGCCAAAAAAGAATTACCTCTAACTTTAACGAATGTGGTTTTTGTTTTGGCACCAAGAATCAACGCCGCGGGAAGAATTCATGAAGGAAAAAAAGCTGTTCAATTATTAATTTCTGAGGACGTAAATGAATTACGTACTTTAGCAATCAGCATTGAAAGTGACAACAAAGAACGACGTAATTTAGACGAAATAATTACGAAAGAAGCTTTGGAGATGATATCTGAAAACAATGCTTTTCTAGATCGAGAAACAACTGTTGTGTTTCATGAATCGTGGCACAAAGGAGTAATTGGAATTGTGGCTTCCCGTTTGATTGAAAACCATTATAAACCAACCATCGTTTTAACTAAATCAAACGGCAAAATCACGGGTTCAGCAAGAAGTATCAAAGGTTTAAACATTCACGATGCTTTGGAAAAATGCGATATGTTCCTGGAACAATTTGGAGGACATGCTTTTGCTGCAGGTATGACTTTAGACCCAAGTCAATTGAATGATTTTTCTGAACGTTTTGAAACGGTAGTTCAAACTTTATTGCCAAATTCAGCCTTGGTACCCGAACAAACCATCGATTACGATTTAAACTTTCAGGAAATTTTCACCCCAGGAGAAAACCGTTTTGAAGTTCCTAAATTCAAACGTATACTTAACCAATTAGAACCTCACGGACCTCAAAACATGAAACCAATCTTCGTTACGCGAAATGTTTTTGTAGAAGATGTACGTGTACTCAAAGATTTACATCTAAAATTAGTCTTGTCTCAAGAAGATGGCTCCGGAATCGAAATCCCAGCAATTGGTTTTAACTTGGTCGATAAATTGGATTTAGTTACTTCTCAAGATCCGATTGATATTCTCTACACTTTAGAAACAAATATTTGGAACAACAAGGAAAGTTTGCAGTTGAATATTAAGGATATTCGTAGCACGATTTGATTAAACACATAGTAACATAGTTTAAAAGAATGACAAAGGACAAACTAGATCAATTAAGCTTTGAAACTATTGGAGCCGCAATTGAAGTTCATAAAGTTTTAGGACCCGGATTATTGGAAAATATCTATGCAAAATGTTTAGCAAAAGAATTTGAAATAAGAAAAATCAAATTTGACACAGAATTAAATATCCCGCTTGTATATAAAAATCACAACTTAGACACCAATCTTAGATGTGATTTTTTAATTGAAAATTCAATTGTAGTTGAAATAAAATCTGTTTTAGAAATGAATCCTATTTTTGAGGCACAACTTCTTTAGTACATGAATTTACTACATGTGCCAAAAGGTATATTGATTAATTTTAACTGTAAAAATATTTTTCACCAAGGTCAAAAAACCTATGTAAACTCTTTATTTAGGAACTTAGCTGATTTTTAATAAAAACAAAATCTATGTTCCTATGTGTTAAAATTCACTTCACAATCAACTGAAATCCCTTTCCGTGCACGTTCATAATTTCAATGCGCTCATCTTCTTTCAATAATTTACGCAATTTTGCAATGTAAACGTCCATACTTCGTCCGTTGAAATAATTATCGTCACCCCAGATGGCACGCAAAGTTGCTTGACGGTCTAAAATTTCGTTTTGGTTTTTACACAACAATTTCAATAACTGATTTTCTTTCGTAGTCAATTTTGTTGGATTTTCTTTGGTGTGTAACATACGAGATTGCGCGTCAAACTTGATATTTCCGACCATAAATACATCGTCTTCTAAATCGGATTGATTAGGTTCAATTCTTCGCATGATTGCTTCAATTCGCGCTAACAATTCTTCCATGGTGAAAGGCTTGGTCATGTAATCATCAGCTCCAAGAGCAAAACCTTCCAATTTATCTTCCTTCATGGATTTGGCTGTTAAAAACAAAACAGGTACTTTTTTATCAATTTCTCTGATTTCTTTTGCTAAAGTGAATCCATCCATTTCTGGCATCATTACGTCAAAAATACAGAAATCAAAGCGTGCTTGATTGAAACGTTCAAAAGCAATTTTCCCATTGCGAGCTAAATCGACATTAAATCCTTTTGACTTCAAAAAAGTGTGCAACAATAAACCTAAGTTTTCGTCGTCTTCTGCTAGTAAAATATTCAGCTTTTTGTCCATAATCGTTGATTTATAAGGTTTTGTTTTGTGGAATTACAAGTGTAAAAGTTGAACCTTCATTGATTTTACTTTTTACTAAAATGTTCCATTTATTTAGATTAACTATTGCTTTTACGTAACTTAAGCCCAATCCAAAACCTTTCACATTGTGTAAGTTTCCAGTTGGAATACGGTAAAGTTTTTCAAAGATTTTATTGATGTGTTCTTTAGAAATTCCTATTCCATGGTCTTGAACACAAACTAAAATTTTATTATTTTCTTTTTTTAAGGTTACATCCACTATAGGAGCATCCTTGCTATATTTAATGGCATTATCAATTAAATTTGAGATAATATTAGTTGTATGCAAACGATCGCCCATGACATAAATAATTTCATTTGTGAAATGTTTACGTATTTCTCCATTAATATTTGAAACTCGAAATTGGGCATTGTTGCAAATTTGGTGTAAAATTTCATTCAGATTAAGTTTCTCTGTATTTACTTTCAGTTCACCTCGATCAATAACCGCACTTTGTAAAATTCGTTCTACTAACACTTCTAAGCGCTTGTTTTCGTCAACAATCATTTTCACATAGGGAGAAGCTTCTTGTTGATTTGAACTCACCATGTCTTTATCGTTTAGTGCCTCACATGCAAGTGAAATAGTTGAAATGGGAGTCTTAAATTCATGAGTCATATTCGAGATAAAATCATTTTTCATTTCACCCAATTTTGCTTGAGTTAAAATCGTTTTAAACATAAAAGAGAATGCAACAACAATCAATAAAACTAGCCCAATATTTACAATCAACATGGAACCCATTTCCTTGATAACAAAGGTATTTTGGGCTGGGAAACTAATAAATAAATTCAATTTTTCATCGAACATGTTTTGAGGAAAAAGATATGTCCTTAAGACTTTGTTCGTATCTAAATTGGAAATATAATAAGTGGGTACTCGTTGTTTTTTTGGGTCAAATTTGATTACCTCACCTTTTTCATTTGTAATCATGAATTCATAATCCTTTGGCAAATCTTCTTGCTTTAATTCATGAGCAATAACGGAATCTAAAAACTCGATATCTATTCTTTTTGAGGGATCATCGTAAACATTATTTCGAAAAGCTTCAACCATCAATTCGTTTACGAATTTTGCTTTCTTAAAAATTTGCTGCATCACTCGTTGATCCAATTGAATGGAAACAGACATGGTATCAGCATTTGGTATGATACCAGATTCTTTGTTGAATAATTGACGTAAATGTCTAACATCTCTTGCCAAAACACGATGTTCAGCAGTTAATCCAGAAATTGAATCAAAGGAATTTCCTTGAATAATAAGGTAATTTTTGATTTCTCCATTTTCCAAGATTGAAGTGTCTTTGATAGCAATCGATTCTTTTACAGCCAATAAATTTTGAAATTCTTTTTTAAGAATGTCTTTGTATTGACCACTAAAATCTTTGTTAACGACTTGCATATAACGTCGAATATCATCAGCTTTCTCGTGATGAATGGCTATTCTATCCAAAACTGTTTGCACATGATTTTTAAACTGCGTGGACTTTCTATCGTACAATTGAGCTGTTTGGAACAATTGTATGACAAGCAGTGCAATCATGGCTACACTAACTAGGAGTACGATAAAATTTATGCGAATTTTCTTCATAATACAATGCAACGAATGTAGTGTAAACAATTTATTTGGCTCGTATGCTTAACTTTTTTTAACACTAAATCAAAGAATTTCTTAAGTTTGTAGTTCAATCGCACCATGTTAAGTATTTGTGTTCCCATATATAATTTTGATGTAAATTCTCTTGTGGAATCTTTGCAAAAACAAATGTCAAATTTGACTGTTGCGTGCGAATTGATTTTAATTGATGACCGATCTGAAAATCATTTTAGGGAAATCAATCGGAGTATTTGTCAAATATCAAGCTACATCGAATTAGACGAAAATATTGGTCGTTCTAGAATTAGAAATTTATTTTTGAACTATGCATCAAATGAGTATTTACTTTTTCTAGACGGTGATTCTCTGATTAACAACGATTTATTTTTAGAAAATTACATTTATTACCTTAAAAATAAAAAATTTGATGTACTCGTTGGAGGTCGCGAATATCCAAAAAATTGCCCAAGCACAGGACAAAAACTGAGTTGGAAATATGGAATTATAAAAGAAAGTAAATCTTTTTTTGAACGATCAAAGCATCCGAATCGTGCATTTATGACAAATAATTTTTGTATCAAAAGAAAGCTTTTAGAACAAATCAAATTTAATGAAAAACTTGTTGGTTACGGTCATGAAGATACTTTATTTGGAATTGAATTAGAGGATAAAGGATATTCTATCGACCACATTCACAATCCGATATTAAACGGAGATATTGAAACAAACGAGAACTTTCTCTTAAAGACAGAAAAAGCAATTGAAAACTTAGTTTATATTCAAAAAAATATTGATTCATCCACAAAATTGGAGCACAACGTGCACTTAATTCGAGCTTACAAAGAGTTAGAAAGAAAAAATCTTCTTTTTCTTGTCAAATTTTTTTATCTGCTTTTCAAACGTTCAATTCGCTGGTCTTTAAAAAAAGGATTCGTTAATTTGCATTTATTTGACATTTACAAACTAGGATTTTATATTTCTCTAAGAAATTAATCAACATTATTGTCTAAAACTAATCACTTCTAACTCACACTTCGAGAAGCTCAGTGTCCGTAACTATAAACTAGTCTAATTTGTTCTCAATTTTACAAAACGCACACTTTCCTCACCTGATTTTTTAAGTATTTGCACTTGATACGTACCTAAAGGTAAATCTGATGTATCAAAAGTAATTTCATGTTGTTTTGGATCCAATTGCTTGTCAATTAAGATTTTAAATTCTCTTCCATTTAAATCATAAACTGTAACTTTTACCCACTCGTCTTTAGACAAGAATTTTAAAGTTGCATGGTTAACGCATGGATTTGGATAGACAATAGATTCAAATGAAAGTTTTGCCAAATCGTTAATGCCCAAATTACAAGCTCTCAATAAAGGATAAAAAGTAACATTATGCTCAAACATAGTTTGTACTTCTGCTTCATCCACCTGAAACCAATCACGTACAATTGAAGCATAAACATCTCTGAAATCAATTTGCATCGGAATTCCTGCTTGATCTTCTATAAGATTTGTAATCGTTGGATTTGGACCTATAATTGTTCCACTTAAACACGAACCAAATAAAAATAGTGGTGCTGCGTCCCCGTGGTCTGTTCCATCACTTGCATTTGATGCAATCTGACGACCAAACTCAGAAAAAGTCATTCCAGCAACTCGCTGATTTAGTCCTAATAAATTCAAATCATCTTGAAAGGCAGCAATCGCATCTGAAACACTTTTGAGCAAATCAGCATGACTTCCTATCGTATTATCATTTGCATCAACTTGCGCTGAATGGGTATCAAAACCATTAATATTGACAATGTAAACTTTTGTTTGCAAACCGCCAGAAATCATTTGAGCAACGTAACGCAAATGAACAGCTAAAGGATTATTTGCATCGTAAAGTGTTGAAAGTGTACTTCCATTATTAGCGGCGTCATTGACAGATTGTCCATAAGCATTGGTTTGAGCAATAATTGTACTCAAATATTCCATGTGGCTTCCGTAATACGTTCCATCGTTTACAGCAGAACCCGTACCAACGTTCACAGCTTGAAAAGGATCACTCACTGTGTGCGAAAAATTTCCCATCAAACCTTGACAGGTTGCCGAAACTTCATAACCCATGCTAATCGCAAAAGGATCTGGATAATCTGTATTTGGATAATCGTCAGGGAAATTTGCAAAATTCGCATCAAAATTTCTTCCCATCCAACCAGTATTAGTTGCCTGATCTAAACTTCCATAAGACCAAATATCCATCGAACGGAAATGCGAACGATTTTGTTCTGGATAACCCACATTTTGAATTACAGCTAGATTTCCAGTATTGAACATACTTGCCATTCCAGTCATACTTGGATGTAAACCATTCGTTGAAGTTAGAGGAATGATATTTGTTTCTGGAATTATCACATTTGAACGTTGCACAACTAAATTATCATATTGATCCAAAGGAATTAAGGTATTTAGACCATCATTCCCCCCATTCATTCTTACAATAACTAACACTCTATCTTCGGCAAAACGAGAATGTTCAAATAATTTTTTAGAAATCGCTTCAAATTTCAAATCCTTAAAAATAAAAGGAACAGAAATAGATGCGAGAGACATATTTTTGACGAATGATCTTCTTTTCATAGTAGTTCGGTTTAAATCGTTTGAAATTCTGGTAATTTGAATAATTGGTCTAAAGTCAGAGCTAATCTTTGTTTAACAGGGTCTGAAAATGCCATATCACCAGGATTTGCTAAATATTCATTGTACTGTAAGGTCCATTCAAAATCTGGTAAACCATTTGTCAATACAAATTTCAAAATAGTTTTTTGGGTTGTTGACAGTCCTTTTGGGCAAAAAATGGTAACAATGTCCTCTATTACTTGCGGCGCATCACTAGGTATGGACAAGGTATCTAAAAAACCCAAATGATTAATCGGTAAGCGATTTCCATCAACATCTAATCCTCCCCATAATGTTACATAACTACTTAAATCAAAACGTAATTTGATGTAACTCGAATTAATCCACAATTTTGTAAAATTTGGTGCTTGATAATAAGCTGGCCATCCACCAACATTCGGTGGTTGCGCATAATACATACCTAAACTTCCAGCAAACCAATACATTGCCAGGTACATTCTGTAATTTATATCTAACGAAAAATTTGGTACCGTCAAAGTTGAATTGTATATCGAAAAAACATGTTCCAAAGGATTTTTAATTATTGCACCTCGCACACTAAAATCGTAAAAATGTTCACTTTTCAACAAAGCTTCAATAACAGGTAAAATTTCATAATTGTTGTTGATCAATATTGTAGCCATTTCAGCAACAACTGTAGTTTCAACAGTTGCCGTTAAATCATAATTCACAAACCAGCGATATAGCTTTTTACAAATAAAATTGGCAACCTCATTTTGCTGAAAGATAATATCTATGTAGTTGCTATATTCCAATTCATCTGCATTCGGAACTGAAGTACTTCCAAAATGGTTTGATAATGTTTTTGAAGATGTATCATGCAATCCAGGATTAAAATAAGAACTTGGAGTTGAAACAGTTGAACTCATGAAATCTTGAATTGTCCAACCAGTCAATATTTTCGCTCCTTCCATTACATCTTGCTCTGTATAGTTGGAATAATCTCCTTCTCCAATTTGAGGTCCTTTTCCAATGGTAAACAATTCTAAAAGTTCGCGAGCATAATTTTCATTTGGACTATACAGGTTATTTTGTGCACCGTTCAAAAAAACCAACATACTTGGATTTATGGTCATATCCTTCACAAATTGCTTAAAATTACCCAAAGCATTATTGCGAATTAAATCGTGATATTGGTAAGTTGCTCTAGCGTCAAAAGTTGGTTCGGCCGCGAAATGATTTTGCCAAAACAAACACATTTTTTCGTAAATACTAATGTTTTCTGTATTGATGCGCTCAATTAACCATGCTGCAAGCGATTCATTTCGAGTGTTTTGATTTTGTTGCGCCAAAATTTGATCACTTGGAAAAACAGAATTTACCCACGATGTTCCAAATGATGCTACTGTTTCGTTTGCTGAAAAAGTCAATGGTTCTGCAAAAGATGGGGCAATTAAGAGTTGTGCAACAGTTGCATTCATCCCATTTGTAACTGCATTATTTATTTTTGCTAAAGTTGGACCAAACAAAGTTCGTCTTAATAAATGTGCTGCTTCATCTTTCGTCCAAGGACCAGCATAAGGTGCTAAACTTAAGGAAACAGGAACTTCTACTTGTTCATCTGGAGTCATAGGCTTTTAATTTAGAAGCCAATGTACGACTTTTCAAGAAAAAAACAAATTTTTGAATATTAAATTTTAATTAAACTTGATTGATTTGGCAGGACTAATGCGAGAAATAACCAAAGAAGGTATCAACATGGCCAAGAGGCATACTACTAAAGTTAATAAATTGACAAACAAAATAGTTGAAAAATTCAATTCAATAGGAACCGAACTGAGGTAATAAACTTTAGGATTTAGTGGAATAATTTTGAAATATTCTTGAAGTAAACATAGGGTAATTCCTATTAAATTCCCCCAAAACATTCCTCGTAAAATCAAATACCCAACTTGAATTAAAAATATTTTTCGAATCGTCCAGTTAGTTGCACCCATCGCTTTCATTAAACCAATAAATGGTGTTTTAATTAAAATCATAACCAGCATTGCAGAACCCATGTTGATAATTCCAATTACAAGCATCAGAATAATTATAATATAAACATTGATATCTAAAAAGGATAGCCAAACAAAAATTTCTTCTTGATTTTCTTTGATACTTGTCAACCTTAAATCTTGTTCAGCATTGGAATGATTGAAATTAATCATTTTTTTAAGCTTCTCAGTATTTTCGTCAAAATTATCCCAGGATTTAAAATTGATTTCGAAGGCACCGATGTAATTTCGGTAACTTCCAAGTCCATCCTTTTTTTCAAAAACCACTTTTCGTTCTGGAATAAAAATTTCGTATTTCATCCCATCGTCAGATAAGTATTTTTTCTTGACCGTCTTGTCAGGATTTAAAGTGATTGGATAATTTTCTGATGAATTTTTTTTAATTTTCACACTTAAGTACGCTGTATCTGGTATGGAAGTTTCTTCTCCTCTACCATCAATAAACATCCAATAATCTGAGATAATAACTCTGAAAACAGTATCTTTAGTTGGGTACCACGAAAAACCAGCGTATGTTGAAAAACCTTTACCAAAATCGTAGCGGTAATTTCCGTTCCCACCAATGGCATCAGCTTTAACAATTAAATAACCATTGCTTAAAGTATCTAAAATATTGATCGACGCTTTTATTCCCCAGTCATTTAATTCTTGAATGTGTTTGATATCAGCAATTACAATTTTCTTGTCAAAATCTTCCATTCCAGTTTCAAATATTCCTGCAATTCTAAAATTTCTCCTAACAGGTTGATTTTTAACAAAAAAAGTTCGAGCTGTATCGCCAACTTTGTAATTCAAATCTTCAGCAATTCTTTTGGAGATTAAAATGTCGTCGGATAGCTCATTTTCTGTGTAACTAGGAACTTTTCCTGCAACTAAATTTTCTTTAAAAAAACTAAAATCATATTGATTGTTTACACCTTTTACAATAATGCTTTGTATTTCTTGACTTTTAGACTTACTTTTGTCAGTCTGAAAAATAGCCGGTTTGTACGCAATCGCTTGAATGTTTTTGACAAAGTTTTGATTAACAATGTCTTGTGTGAATTTTTGATCTTTTAAAATAGCTTCATTTTCAAAAAGTGAAGTAGAATTTGAAGAACTAACAAAGGCATGAGAACCAAATCCCAAAACCTTGTCGCTAACTTCATGTTGAAAGCCAATAACTACAGCAATCGTGATTAAGTTAACCAAAACGGCTAAACAGATACTTAGAATTGAGATTTTTACAATAGGTCGAGATACTTTTTTTCCCGACACCTCATTTTTGAGATTTTTTAATGCTATGAAAAATTCGAATTTCAATCAAATAAATTTTAAGGTGCGAAGGTACATAAACCTTTTGTGCTTGAAAAGTTTTTTATTGATTTTCCTCGCTTCTTGTGGTTTAAAAAATCCTTTCGCTAAAAAACCTACGGAAAGTAAGGAAGTTGAAAGTCATGTAATTAAGGAAGTTAAACCTGAAATTGAAGAATATCAAGGTGAACGAATGAAGATTTTACCTATTCAATTGGGTAATGAACGCATGAATTTGTATCTTGATTCTTTAAAAGGAAAACGAGTTGCAATAGTTGGAAATCAAACTTCCATGATTAAAAACACGCATTTGGTTGATACTTTATTATCTCTTGGAATCACTATTCAGAAAGTTTTTTCTCCAGAACATGGTTTCAGAGGAAATGCTGATGCTGGTGAAAAAGTTTACAGTGGAATTGATCCAAAAACAGGAATTCCCTTGATTTCTTTGTACGGAAACAATAAAAAGCCAAAACCATCTCAATTGGCTGATGTGGATATTGTGTTGTTTGATGTTCAAGATGTTGGGGTGCGTTTTTATACCTATATTTCCACCTTACATTATGTAATGGAAGCTTGTGCTGAGAATAAAAAACCCTTAATTGTATTAGACAAACCAAATCCGAATACGCATTATGTTGATGGTCCAATTCGGGAACCACGACATAAATCTTTCATAGGAATGCATCCTGTGCCGATTGTTTATGGAATGACCATTGGCGAATACGCTTTGATGATTAACGGAGAAGGATGGTTGAGCGACAGCATTCAATGTAATTTGAATGTCGTTACCTGCAAAAATTACAACCGTAAAATGAATTATAAAATTACGGTGCAACCAAGTCCTAATTTAAAATCTGATATTTCAATTTCCTTGTACCCAAGTTTGTGTTTTTTTGAAGCAACAACTGTGAGTGTTGGTCGTGGAACGGAACGTCCATTCGAAATGTTTGGTCACCCATTATTTCCAGCTGACTTAGGTTTTAATTTCACACCTGTTTCAAATGTTGGCGCTAAAAATCCACTATGGGAAAATAAAGTTTGCAGTGGTCTAGATTTGGCTGACCATGCGAAAAAACACATGTATGACATCAATCTGAATTGGTTGATAGATGCCAAAAGATATTTAGGAGATACAGTAGAATTTATCAACCAGCCACATTTTTTTGACCGTCTAGCAGGGACTTCTGAATTGCGCAGACAATTGTATGAAGGTTGGTCGGCGAAAGAAATTCGTCATACTTGGAGACCAGGTATTCAAGAGTTTCGCAAAAAGAGAGCGAAGTATTTGTTGTATGAATGATTTTCTTTAGCAATGAAAAAAGTCATCCGATTCCAAAAAACTTATTTTCTATTAACAATAATTCTATTGGGGATTGAATTTCTAATTGGAATTTATGTTCATGATTCTTTTATCAGACCTTTTGTTGGAGATTATTTGGTCGTGATTTTGATTTATTGTTTTCTTTTGACTTTTTTTAATTGGAATAAAACAAAAACAGCCTTTGGAGTATTGCTTTTTTCCTTTCTTATTGAGTTTTTACAATACTTTAATTTGGTTTCGATTTTAGGTTTGGAAAAATATACCATTGCACGGATTGTGATTGGAACATCTTTTTCGGTTTATGATTTAGTATGTTATTTTTTGGGAATTTTGACTGTTTTGTTACTTGAGAAGAGATTAACTTAAAAATCTAAAAATCCTTTACAACAATCAAATCCTCGCGCGGGCGGAGTTTGACTAGCTTTGTGAAACAGCTTGTAAAAATGAAATTGACTTTTGATTTCGATTTTATGAGAACATCAAAAGACTAGTGAATTAAAGAGCTGGAAGAAAACTAGTGAACACAGACCGAAAAACGCGCAGAAAAACTACTAACTACAAACTAATCTCACTTTTTCCTCCTT
The DNA here is from genome assembly GCA_046303515.1 of Flavobacteriia bacterium. Classification (GTDB taxonomy): domain Bacteria; phylum Bacteroidota; class Bacteroidia; order Flavobacteriales_D; family Crocinitomicaceae; genus M2408. The sequence continues at coordinate 76,094 of JBKCGI010000217.1, forward strand.
TTCTCCTCCAACCATTTCGGGATTTTCTTTTCAGGTGCGTCACCTAACAATTTTGCAGCTAGTTCTGGCTGATTGGCTTTCTGAAGTCTTTGTTTGATCCAATCGCGGTTTTCGCGTTTGTACCAGAAAAAGAAACGGTTTTGGTTCAATTTTTCTTCTTTTGTTTTTACCGTTTTGATTGGTTGCAAGGTGTAAGGATGAACTCCCGTATAATAAATCACTTCGGCCACGGTCATGGGTGTTGGGGTGAAATCTTGCACTTGTTCCAATTGAAATCCCATGTCTTTGGTTTCAGCAGCCAAATTCGCCATATCCACTTCCTCGCAACCCGGGTGAGAAGAAATAAAATATGGAATTAATTCTTGTTTCATGCCTACTTTTGCCGAAATACGGTCGTATTTTTCCTTGAATTTGTGGAAATATTTAAACGAAGGTTTACGCATGACTTTCAATGTGGCGTCGGAAGTGTGCTCAGGAGCAACTTTCAATCGTCCAGAAATATGGCGCGTAATCACTTGTTCGATGTATTCATCGTGATTACCATCTTCGTTGTTTTTATTGAAATCATCCACCAATAAATCGTAGCGAATTCCGGAACCAACAAAAGCTTTTTTGACCTTAGGATTAGCATCAACTTTGCGATACAATTCTGTCATCGGTTTGTGCGAAGTGTCTAAATTCGAACAAATTACAGGGTGAATACAACTCGGACTAGAACAACGGTTGCAAATCGCTTCATCCTTGCCTTTCATTTTGTACATGTTTGCTGAAGGCCCGCCCAAATCAGAGATGTAACCTCTAAATTCTGGGTGATTTACCACCTCTTCCACTTCGTTTAAGATGGATTTTTCACTTCGAGAAGCGATAAATTTTCCTTGGTGAGCTGAAATTGTACAAAAACTGCATCCTCCAAAACAACCACGGTGCATGTTGATGGAGAATTTTATCATGTCGTAGGCTGGAATAGCACCACGTTTTTTGTATTTTGGATGAGGCAAACGCGTGTAAGGTAAATCAAAAGAACGGTCAATTTCGTCTTCCGTCATCGTTTTGTATGGCGGATTGATGACCAAAGTTTGATTTCCAACATGTTGAATGATTCGATTTGCCTCCCATTTATTGGATTCCACTTCAACAACTTTAAAATTTGAAGCGTATTTAATTTTATCTTGTAAACAAACTTCATGACTTGCCAATTCAACGGTTTCCCAAGCTTTATTTTTTGGTAAATCTTCAGCCTTATCTTGCAAAAAAGCAACTTGTTTTAAAGTTCTCAATGAAGTAAATGGAACACCTTTTTTCACCAAACGCAACAATTCACGCAACGGTTGATCGCCCATTCCATAGACTAACATATCAGCTTTTGAATCCACTAAAATCGAGGGCATCAATTTGTCTTTCCAGTAATCGTAATGGGTTACCCGACGCAAACTTGCTTCAATTCCGCCAATCAAAACTGGCACATCAGGATATAATTCTTTTAAAATATTGGAATAAACTATTGTGGCGTAATCAGGTCTGTAACCGGCTTCACCTCCAGGTGTATAAGCATCAGTTGAGCGTAAACGTTTGTTGGCTGTGTAATGATTCACCATGGAATCCATGCAACCAGCAGTTACACCAAAAAAGTATTTTGGTTTACCGAATTTCTTGAAATCACGTAAATCGTCCTTCCAATTCGGTTGCGCTACAATGGCAATCTTAAAGCCTTCATCTTCAATAATTCGACCAATAACGGCCGTTCCAAATGCGGGATGATCAACATAGGCATCGCCCGAAAACAAGACTACATCAATGTCTTCCCAACCGCGTTTTTCGGCTTCTTTTTTGGTAAGTGGCAACCAATCTGTTATCGGACGTTCTTCAAGCATGCTGCAAAATTACGTTAAAATGCTTGGAGAAAAAAATAATTGTGAAATTTGCTTGGTTTGTTTCACAAAGATAATAGCTGTAAAACAATTATAATTGTAAAAATCACGAACTGTGGTAGTGTAACATTAAAAATCTCACGGTGAAATATCAGCGCTATAATCAAGGCTACAACGAAATTTATCAAAACTAAACTCAAGGGAAAAAAACGTGCTATTCCAAGCAACGAAATAATGTTAAGTGCCACCAATAATTGTATTATTCCTGCTAATAAAATCACAAATCCTCCTTGATAAATCATAATTCTTAACGAACCAATCATAATGGAGTCAGAGGTGATTTTCTTTAAATCTGGAATTTGTTTTTTCTCACCATAGATGAAATGTGCGATGCTGATGAGGATAAGAAGTATTGCGCTTGTGAGTGCCATATTAATTTGTTGGGTTATTTTGGTATTAAAAGCTAAGTGCTTCCTCGGGAGTCATAACCAACAATTCACTCTTTTTAAAATCTTTTGGATTTCGAGTAATGATAACATCTATTTTTTTGTTTGAAAGTGCTGAATAATATTGAATAGCATCTTCAAAATCTGAAAACTCCGAATAAAGAGATTTTTTGATTTCTTTAGACGATACATCAAGAGTTTCAATTAATTCTTCTAAATCCTTTAGAATAGCAATAGTTGCTTTATGACTAATTTGTTTATTTAAAATGTAATAAATTTTATTGTAAGATAAACTTGAAATATAAAGTTTAACCTTTTCTCTTTGCGCTTTTTCAAATAGTTCAGATGCCGAATCTGAAAAAGGTTTGCGATTTGCTAACACATCCAAAACAATATTGGTGTCTAAGAATATATGTTTCACGAATTATGTTTTTTATTGATTTCTTCAGAAAGCGTTTTTTTATAATCGAAATCTGTTGGCAAATCAACAACGCCAATTAATCTTTTGACACGTGGCGAAAGTTCCTTTTCGTTTTCTTCATTTGTTTTTGCATTCGAAACAAGTGCTTTTAAATAGTTTTCAATTATTTCAGAAAGACTTCGCCCTTTATCTTGGGCGTAAGACTTTGCAGATTTAATAATATCTTGCTCAATTGTTAATGTTAATTTCGTTTGCATACACGTGTGATTTACTCACAAAGATACGTGTAATATTTTATTTTTCAAAATAATTTTATTTTTATTATTCATTTTTGATATTAATTCTCCTTAAATTTGCCTAAAATTCAAATTATGGCAGCAGATATTACCGTAACAATAATCGACAGAGAAGGCGTTTCGCACGAATTAGTAGCACCTACAGACATGGGAATGAACATCATGGAGTTGTGTAAATCCTACGAGTTACCAGTAAAAGGTGAATGTGGAGGTATGGCAATGTGCGCAACTTGTCAATGTTATTTGGAATCTGACACGGAATTACACGAACAATCTGATGCAGAATTGGACATGTTGGATCAAGCATTTTTTGTCAAACCAAATTCACGCTTGGGTTGTCAAATTCATATTTCTGATGAAATAGACGGAATCGTTTTACGCTTGGCTCCAGAAGCGGAGTAATAAAGGAGGCTGAGCGGAGTCGAAGGCTCCCTTAATATAAAAATATGATTTTCAACAGAATATATACCGAATTTTGGTCAGACTACGAACTCATCGACGCTGGTGGGGGAAAGAAGTTGGAGCGTTTTGGAGAAATCATCACGATTCGACCAGAGTTACAAGCCTATTTTAAATCCGAAAAATCTTTTGACGAATGGGATAAAATGGCCCATGCGAGTTTTGTTGAAAACAAAGGTAGAAATGGGAAATGGAAATTTCATAAAGCTGTTTCTCCAACTTGGAACATTGAAGTTTTAGACTTAAAAATCAAATTAGAGTTCACACAATTCAAACATGTAGGGATTTTTCCGGAACAATTTGATAACTGGAATTTACTACGTAATAGCTTACGTTCTGGTGAAAAGTTCCTAAATTTATTTGCCTATACTGGAGTTGCTTCTTTAGTTGCAAAAGCGAGTGGAGCGGTGGTTACCCATGTCGATGCTGTGAAACAATTGGTTTCTTGGTCGAAAGAAAACATGGAATTGAGTGAATTGGAAGACATTCGTTGGATTGTTGATGATGCCTTGAAATTCGCACAAAAAGAAGTTAAACGTGGAAACACCTACAAAGGTATCATCATGGATCCTCCCGCTTTCGGTTTGGGAGCAAAAGGTGAAAAATGGATTCTTGAACAGCGTTTACCAGAATTGTTGGACGCAGCAAATTTACTTTTGGAAAAGGATGGTTTTTTGATTGTCAATACTTATTCTCCAAAAATTACGGCAGAGCATTTGTACCAATTGTCCAAAAAAGCGTTTCCTAAAAGAAAAGTGGAAGTTCAGGAATTGTGGATGAAATCTAACACAGACAAGGATTTGTATTTTGGGAATGTTCTTAGAATTAGTAGTTTTTAGTTAGGAGTAATTAGTTAGGAGTAATTAGTTAGGAGTTAGGAGTTATGAGTTTGAGAGTTATTGTTTCTTTCTTGTTATTTTTTTTGGCAAAGAATATTTTGGCTCAGGACTCACTATTTGCTTATTTAAACGAAAAAAATCGCACAAATACTTTTGCAGGTTTAAAAGCTTATTATTTTTGGGAAGAAGACAATGGAAAAATTAAGCCTGAATCTTACAAAAGAGTTTTCAAACTGAATCAAGCAATTACTATAAATGGAAATAATGAAGAGCTAAATATATCTGATTCTTTGATTTTGAATGCTGTTTTAACTTTTTCGGATGATAATACAGCAACTTTTGAAAGATCTAAATTTTATCAAGAAGTAAATGGAAAAGCAGTGAAATATCATTTTCCATTAGTTCGTTCGTTCACTAAAACGCCAGAAAGTATTCTTTTTATTAAATCTGAAGGGAAATGGAAAAGTCAAACGCTACCAAATGTGCTTTATTTCAATGTACATGCAGATTCTTCTTTTCATTTTTCTCATGCCAATGATTCCATCCTTTTTTTATCTAGTTCATCAACTTATAAAGCGAATGGACATTATTTCATAAAACGATTTTGGAACAGTAATGGGCAACTTATCGATGAACAAATTTTTAATTTTTCAGGTGAAAACGTCACAAAAACTTTATTTGAGGAATTTTCTGTAAAACCAAAACACATCATCATTTTTGCTAACGGATACCGTGGCAGAAAAAAGAATAAAGATATCACAGATAATTTGGTGACACACAAAGATCGTTATCATTATTGGTTGCGACTGGATAAGGCCTTTATAAGAAGAATCAAACCCGATGATTATTTTTACATTGATGGAAATCATAGTATTGGAACATCGAATCACCGAACTATGGCAAATTTCACTTTGAGCTATTCTCGTATAAAAAGTATTCGTAAAAAAGAAAAACACAAGGACGATTATTTTCTATTGAACACGACTCCTAATGATTCAGGTTTTTATCAGCGGAAAGAAAATGGAAAATTGGCAGGTCAGGCTTTTTTGACTTCTTATTGTTCGACCACTTTTTGTGGAGAGGTGAAGGATACCTTAGATTTGGTTTGCCACAGCATGGGCTATTCTTATACCTTGGGATTTATTGAGACCGTAAAGGATTACGTGGTACTTAGAAACTTTTACATCATAGCACCAGAAAATGCTCGAGCAGGCGGAATGGATTGGTCTTTATTTCAAGAAGTGTGGCAATATGGGACGCATACTGAAGGAGAAAATGCAGAACCCATTTGGGAACAAGATGGTATCGCTCCTCAAGTTCCAGTAAAAGGAATTAACGAAATTTCAAACGGAGGAAGAGTTTTTTTTCCAAAAGGGACAAAACACTTAAATTTTGTGAATAGTCACATGCTCAATCATTACCGTTGGATGTTTAACGATTTAAAACTTGGCGATAAAGGTTTTGTTAAACCCTAAATTCTTGTAACCAAAGTATTTTTTTTCGTTAATCCTTTAAACTACAATATGAAAATATCCTTTCTTTTTAGCTTATTTATTTGTTTACAATTCATGTCATTTTCTCAAGAAAAATTGAGCGTGTACTATGATTTTAATTCGAGTGTTTTGAATGCCGATGAAGAGATTAAACTTCAAAACATAACAAATAAAAGTATTCAAATTAGTAGAATTGTTGCCTATACCGATACTTTTGGTACTAAAAAATATAATTTAGACTTAGCAGAAAAAAGGATGAATGCGGTAGAAAATTATTTACTAAGCAAAAATATTAAGGTTTATGAGAAGAAGGTTTTAGGTGAAAATTACGACAATAATGAATTTGCCATAAAAAATTATAAATCTTGGAGGCGTGTAGATATTTATTATTTCTCGGGACCAATAAATGTTCCACAAGAGCATTTTGCTGAACCTATTGTTGTTGAGAAAAAACAAATTATTGAACAAATCATTGAAGAACCAGAAAAGAAATCTTCCGAAGAAAAATACAATGATTTATTAGCATCCGAAACTCCAAAAATTGTTGCTTTAGATGTTAAATTTTATGGAGGAGTTGATGAAATGATTCCAAGTTCTCTGCCTGATTTACAAAGTTTTTATAAATTTTTGAATGATAATCCTTCCGTCAATATCTTAATTCGTGGTCATGTTTGTTGCATGGATGACTATAACTTATCTGTCAAACGAGCAAAGGCAGTATACAACTATTTAATCAACAAAGGAATTGATAAATCACGTCTAAGCTACAAAGGTTTCAGTAATTCTGTTCCAGTAGCCTCACCTGAATTAAGTGAAGAAGATATGTCTAAAAATCGTCGTGTAGATATTGAAATAGTAAAGTAAACACAACTAAACTACTAACTACAAACTAGTAACTAAAAACTACTAAGATCCGCAGCTTAAACACTCATCATCATCTTCTTCAGGATGTTCTTCAATTCTTGGATTCAAGATTTTCTTTAACTCGTAAATTTCTTGTTGATATTCCATGTCTGCGAATAAATCACCCGTTAATTTAGCTTTTAATTCGTCAATTTTTGCGCGTACTTCAGTTTCGGTCATTACCATGATTTTTAATTTATAATGGACATCAAAGATAGTGGCTTTTCCTAAATACACTTTTGAATATTTTATTATCTAAGAACAATGAAATGTCAATAAAAGATGTAACTAAATTAAGATGAAATAGTTATATGCAAAATTACGCTATGAAAAAAAGTCTACACTAAATGTGTTACTATGAAAACTATTTTTTTCCTTGTTGGACTTTTTGTCTATTGTTATTGCTACAGCCAAGATTCATCTCATGTAATTTTAAAAATTGACTCTACTGAAGTGATTCATTTAAAAAAGGACAGCATAACAACAAATTCAAATCCATTTTCTTTTTTTAAGGGATTTTCTGGTGGTTTAAATTTTTATTTTTTAGATCAACCGATAAAAAATGGAATGGATATGGCTGTAAATACTTATCATTATTATTTGGTAACCGGAAAAAGAAATAAGCCCGATAGTGTTTTATTGCAATTAGCAAAAAATGACGAGGAAAAGATAAAATTAATGTATAATGGTTTGGACTTTTTTCTATTAAATCGCGCTTCTATAGATTTTCAAAATATTGCTTACATGTTAAGTTCCTATATCACCTCTTTACAAGCCTCACCTTTGACCTTGCGATTAGTTAAAACGCGCTTTATTGACAAAAGTAGAGTAATCATAAATAAAGAACTAACGCCATTTCATCAATTCAAAACGATTTTAGATGCTCGTGTTATTCCATATCAATCCATTACGCAAGAAATGCTGTTAGGATTTAGTTCACACGTTTATTTCATGTTTGAAAACACTTTTAAACGTTTGGAGTTTAATGACAAAAAACAATTAGTTGACCATGGAACTTTGACTTTAAAACCAGCGATTGGTTTAGCTTTGGGAAATAAGGAAATGATGCGTAATATTCTTTCCAATCCAAAGCAAAAATTTCTATTATCAAGTGAATGTAGGGTTTCATTTAATTCCGAAAATGATAAATCTAAAAATTACACCTTTACAATTAGGTATAATTTTTTCGAAATTTTTGGACCTAAAATGAGTTTGGGATTTACTTTAAGTCAATTATAAAAAAAATCCCAGCTAACTAATTAACTGGGATTTTAAATTTATTTTTAAGAATGTTTACTCAGAAGTCAACATGGCTTTAAAGTATCGCCTATTCTTTTAAAAATGTTTTTTTAATTGAAGTTTACCATGTAATTTATTCTTAATTAAAATTGAATATTTTACATATTGCAAAAATTAATCTATCCTTCTAAGTTTAATAATTATTCTTACTTTTATGGAATTTTAAGTCTATTTGGTAATTGATAGAAACGAAAAGCAATAGCGATAAAAATATTGTCTTTAAAAACTTGACATGGTTTTTGATTGCTTCTTTGTCCTTAATTTTTTCGGGCTTTTTGCTATCAGAAAACAAAAATTTAATCACTTTATCTCTTTTAATTTGGTGTAATCTGATTGGTGTATTTCTTGCATATAGACTTAATG
>JBKCGI010000218.1:0-5348 GCA_046303515.1 Flavobacteriia bacterium
CAAGTTCACCAAATTGGTATGCCAACATTTACTTATTTTGTTTACGAGCAAAAATATGATGCAAATGGAAAACCAATTGAAATCGGTGCTTTAGATCCAAATGGAGTTGCCTATAAAGATGAGGATGCTTTTGTAGATAGAAATGGCGACAATGTTATCAATATTGAAGATCGTTATTATGCGAAACAAGTTGCACCAAAATATTTCTTAGGTTTATCTCTAAATTTCACTCACAATAAGTGGTATGCTGGTATGTCTATGAGAAGTGAATTAGGTGGAACAATTTATAATAATATTCATTCTAATAATGGAACGTATCAAGGTGTAAATGGTACTCAAGGTTTTTTAAATAATATCAGTTCACTTTATTACAACGAAGAATTACAAAAAACTACAGAGTCTCAATTGTTGAGCGATCACTATTTGGAAAAAGCTAATTTCTTCAGAATGGATTACATCAATGTGGGTTATAACTTTGGAAAATTGAAATTTGTGAAAGAAAAAATAGGTTTGAATGCAACATTTGTAGTTTCAAATGTGTTTGTATTAACAAAATATTCTGGTTTAGATCCAGAAGTTGGCGGTGGAATTGATAACAACATTTACCCAAGACCAAGAACTTTCTCTTTAAACTTATCATTTGACTTTTAAAAAATACTAGTATGAAAAAGCAAATATTAAAAATAACTTTCATCGCTATTTCTTTAGGATTTGTGATGCAAGCATGTAAAAAACAGTTAAATCAAACTCCAAAATATGGTTTAAATAATGAAGCTGTTTATTCTGATCCAGATAATTACATCAATGTTTTAGCGAAAATTTATTCAGGACTTTCAATGACAGGATTGAATGGTCCTGCAGGAAGTGGAGATATTAGTGGAATTGATGAAGGATTTTCCTCCTACACAAGAGTGCTATTTAATTTGCAAGAAGTTCCAACAGATGAAGCTGTCTGTGGTTGGAGTGATCCAGGAATTCCTGAGTTAAATAAAATGACTTGGTCTGCTGAAAATTCATTTGTAAAAGGAATGTATTACAGAATTTATTATCAATTAACAATTTGTAATGAGTTTTTAAGAGAGGCAAGCGAAGAAAAGGTAAACGAAAGAGGATTTAGCGAAGCAGATAAAACTAAAATTGCAATGTATAGAGAGGAAGTTCGTTTTTTAAGGGCTTTAACTTATTCACACGCAATGGATTTATTTGGTAATGTTCCTTTTATAACGGAAGAAAATAAAGTAGGTTCAGAATTACCGAAAAAAATTGCTAGAAAAGATTTGTTTGATTATATCGAAGGAGAATTATTAGATGTTGAAAACAGTATTACAGTTTCTCCTGAGTACGGTAGGGCAGGGAAAGCAGCAGTTCAAATGTTATTGGCTAAAATTTATTTAAATGCTGAAGTATACACAGGAATAGATAGATATGCGGATTGTGCTGTTTATGCTGACAAAGTGATCACATCTGGACAATATCAATTAGCTCCAAATTATCAGGATAATTTTTTAGCAGATAACAATACTTCTCCTGAAATGATTTTCCCAGTTGTTTATGATGGATTATATGCGCAAACGTGGGGTGGAACAACATTTATGGTAAATGCTGCAATGGGTGGAACGATGGTTCCAGCTGAGTTTGGCGTTAATGGGAAATGGGCTGGACTACGAGTAACTGGACCAATAGTAGATCTTTATACAGATAGTATGCTGGATAGCAGATATTTATTCCACAGAACGGGACAACAAAAAGATATCACAGTACTTTCAACATTTACTCATGGTTACGGTGTAACTAAATATAAAAATAAAAAGAAGGACGGAACAAATGGTTCAAATAATGGTGTAACTGCCCAAGTGGATATTGATTTTCCGATGTTTAGATTAGCGGATGCGCATTTGATGTATGCTGAAGCGGTATTGAGAAGTGGAGGAAACACGGCACTAGCTTTGACAAGGGTTAATGCATTAAGAGAAAGAGCGTATGGAAATTCAAATTTCAATTATGGCTCATTAAACTTGCAAGATATTTTGAATGAACGTGCCAAGGAATTATTTTGGGAATGTACTCGAAGAACAGATTTAATCCGTTATGGATTGTTTACAGGTTCAACATATGTTTGGCCATTCAAAGGTGGGGTAGCTGCAGGTGCTGGAGTTTCAGACTACTTAAAACTATATCCACTTCCTACATCTGATTTAGTTTTAAATCCAAATTTAACTCAAAATCCAGGGTATTAATTTTTTCATAATTTAATTTTTAAGAAAGAGATTGGTGAAAACCAGTCTCTTTTTTATTTAGTTCAATTTTTAATTCTTTTTTATTATTTTAGCAACATGATATTAAGTAGAAGAATCATTTTTTATGTATTGTGTCTTTTGGTTTTGACAGCATGTCCATCCAATAAAAAACTTGAAGGATTAAAGACTTTTAAGGCAAACAAATATGATTTCTCTAATTTCAGAAAAGTTTATTACAAGGGAGTCACGACAAAGATTCCAAAATATTTTCAAAAAGAATACGATAAAAATCACTTAATTCATTCAGATGGTGAGTCTTTTTTTATTCCTGAAATGAGTACTTATTTTTCAATCGAGCGATTTGATCCGGAGGAAGTTGAGGATATTCTTTTTCAATTTAAAAAGGGTACAGAGAGTTTAGATGCTGTTCATACTAATTACGCTGATTTACGTGCAAATTCACTTATTTACCCAAAAGTTTCCTTGCAGTATGAAAATTATAATACAGCTAAATTAAAAGGATTTCATCAATATATTGCAGGAAAAGATAAGTATAATTATATGTCCGAGGCAATGTATATGTTTTCGACTGTCGAAAAAGAAATAAAAGGAAAAAAGCACTACTTTGTGGTTCAATTGATTGCGCCAAAGGAGTTTAGCAAATATTTACAAGATGATTTTTCTCGATTAATTCATAACATCCATTGAAATTAAAATATCAATTAAGAGAATTACTTACAAAAGATTTACCAGGTGAACAAGCGCATCAGAGAATGGCACCAACTGATCGACCTATTTCAAGTTTTGCTAAGGAAAATGCCAATTCATTTAAAGAATCTTCTGTAGCAATTATTTTAATTCATTTGGAAAATTCACTTGAAATTGTTCTGATTCAGCGTCCCGTTTACGAAGGGAATCATAGTGGTCAAATTAGTTTTCCAGGTGGTAAAAGAGAAGCATCCGATTTAAACTTATATCAAACTGCAATACGCGAATGTTTTGAGGAAATAGGTGTGGAGTTGGAAGCTGAACATTACATTGGAACGTTAACACCTGTATTTATTCCAGTGAGTTCCTTTCACGTAGAGGCAAATTTGTTTTATTTGAATGAAGTACCAGCTTTTCACAAAGATGAAAGAGAGGTTGATTCTATTTTTACCATTAAAATAGCTGAATTAATGGATGAGCAAAATACGAAGACAAAAATGATGAATCTGCCGAATAACCTTAAAATAAAAGAAGTTCCCTATTTTGATTTAGAAAATAAAGTGATTTGGGGAGCAACAGCTTTGATTTTAAGTGAATTAAAAGAAATAATAAAACAAATTAAAATCTAATTCTGGCAACACCCATAGCTCCTGAAACAGTATTTGATTTGGTAGTAAAGAAAGTTAAAGCATCTCTAGAGGCAATTCCCATTTCGTATTTCCCTTCTTTGAAAATAAAATTAATTCCTAATGGCATATTAGTTTTGTAAATTCCTCCACCAAGATACCCAACACTAAGTTGTAGCCATTTAAAAGGTTTAATGTCTCCACCAAATGAAATTATCGGATTTTGAATACTTCCAGGATTATCTTTATCAAATGGAGCAACAAAATCAAAGCCAAAGCTTAATTGTTTGAAAGGGTGAAAGCTTGCACCAATTCTAAAATTCGCTGGGTTTTTAGTTTTCATTTTTTCTTCCCCAATTAAGGTTAAGATACTTCCATTTTGAAGCAACTGCTCAACACCATTCATCATGTTTTTGTTATCAATATCCAAACCGTTGATTCCGATGGAGCCAACCAAAGTGTCCTTAACTGAATAAACATTTCTCGTATATTCAATACTACCAATGTTATTAACTGCTGCAGCAATTTTGATTTTCCCAAAGATAATTGCACTAGCAGATAAATCTATACCATATCCATTTCCAACCGCAGGAGGAATTCCACCGGAATAATTTAAAAAGGAGGAGCTATTTGTATTGGCAACATCCCCATAATTAATTTTAAATGCGGGTGTAATTGATGAACTCAAAATTAAACCATTATCGCCTGATTCTAGTTGAAACATGGCCATTGATTGAATAAATCTTCCTCCAATCCCTGCATAGATTGCGAATGTTGAATCTTTGCCGAAAACTTTCCGTCCATATCCGAAATTGTAGGAGCGGTTCCATAACATTCTTATAGTTGAACCTTTTGAAAGTTCACTGAGATTTAAAGGCACAGAAATATTTCCTTGAATAACACTATTTAAAGTATCTTGACCTAAATTTCCTGTATTTGCAATTTTGGAAGTATCTAAACCAACTACAATGGTTAACGAATCAAAGTAATTTGCCAATTTACCTCTAAAAATGATATCTGTTAAATCTGAATTTAATTTTGAATACCAGCTGTAACTTTCAGTGACGTTAAATGCTATTCCACCAAATCGTTTCCCTTGAAAGGCAAATCCGCCCCAATTGTATTGTCCATCAATTGTTAAACCCGTTTCAGCATATTCAGCTGCCGCTGCCTTCTGAGCTGACCAATCAATTGCTTTCGTTGTAGAGTCTTTCCTAATTTGATCATATATTGTATTCGCAAGATTTTTTAATTTTGTACTATTAAATGCATCTGAATATAAACCACCATTCATTTCAAATCCACCAACAGTTCTTTTATATTTTTCATATCCTGTGCCCCAACCTAGAGCTGATGTATTAATCCCAAGACAATGATAATCAGTTACAAAAGTAGTTGCTACACCTTTACCAACAGTCGTATATGCTATGCCTTGTGTTTGAGAAAACGAAAAATTTAATACTAAAAGTAGACTAAACGGGAGTAAGAAGTGTTTCATAATGTGTTAGGTTTAAACTTACAACGAAAGTAGAAAATATTTAAAAGATTTCCAAATCTATTGAAAATAAAAAGAGGAGTACACCAAATAGATTTACTCCTCTTTTCATTAAACCATGCTAAAACTATAAAACCCAAATCAATTCTATGAAAAATTGTATTTGTGGGACAAAGTTACATCTTTTATTTGAATCTGCAAGCTAAATTTCAATTAATTTTAAGGAAAAATCAAGATAAGATTTTAAAATATTGATTTTTAGTGTTTTACATCTCTAAATAT
>JBKCGI010000219.1:0-6127 GCA_046303515.1 Flavobacteriia bacterium
TTATCAGGTTTTAGAAGAGGTTTAACAAATACCTTAAAAAAATACGCAACTGAAAGCGGAATTTTAGCCAAAGAGAAAATTGAAATTGACGGAGATGATTTCCGTGAAGGTTTAACTGCTGTAGTTTCTGTTAAAGTGCAAGAGCCTCAATTTGAAGGTCAAACAAAAACTAAATTAGGAAACAGAGAGGTTACTGCTCCAGTTTCTCAGGCAGTTTCTGAGATGTTAGCTAATTATTTAGAAGAACATCCATCAGAGGCAAAATTAATCGTTGAAAAAGTGATTTTAGCTGCTCGTGCACGTCATGCTGCGCGTAAAGCGAGAGAAATGGTTCAACGTAAGAATGTACTTACAGGTTCAGGTTTACCAGGAAAATTAGCCGATTGTTCTGAAAAAGATCCAGCTTTATGTGAAATTTACTTTGTCGAGGGAGATTCGGCGGGTGGAACTGCAAAACAAGGACGTGATAGACACTTTCAAGCGATTATGCCTTTAAGAGGTAAGATTTTGAATGTTGAAAAAGCGATGACACATAAAATCTTCGAGAACGAAGAGATTAAAAATATGTACACAGCTTTAGGTGTTAGAATTGGAACTGAAGAAGATTCTAAAGCTTTAAACTTAGAAAAATTAAGATACCACAAGATCATCATCATGTGTGATGCCGATGTGGATGGTTCGCATATCGAAACGTTGATTTTAACGTTCTTTTTCCGTTTCATGAAAGAGTTAATTGAAAACGGTTACATTTATATTGCAACTCCACCACTTTACCAAGTGAAAAAAGGAGGAAAATCTGAGTACGCTTGGACGGAAGATCAACGTGATGTTTTAATTGAAAAATTGAAAGGTGGTGGTTCCGAATCTTCAGTAAACGTTCAGCGATACAAAGGTTTAGGTGAGATGAACGCTGAGCAATTGTGGGAAACTACAATGAATCCAGAAGGAAGAACTTTACGTCAAATTACCATTGAAAACGCCGCAGAATGTGATCAAGTATTCTCTATGTTAATGGGTGACGAAGTTCCTCCAAGAAGAGAATTTATTGAGAAAAATGCAAAATATGCTAAAATCGATATTTGATTTATAGTAAAAATTATAGGGAAAGGTCAATCGAGAGGTTGGCCTTTTTTGTTTTGTAAGTTTTCCCGCAGATTACACAGATTTTCTACGCAGATGTCCGCTGATTTTTTTGTTAGTAAAACTTATAATAAAATTTTGAGACAAATTAAGTTGAAAATTATAACAGATAACAAATGGCTTAAAATTATATTCCGGGTTTGTGTTTTTTCAAAAAAAGAATTTAGAATTAATAATCCTACAAAAATTAAGCAATAAATACCTAAACATTTGAATATTTGAAATGATCCTGTGAATGTGTAAGAATTGATTATTAAAAGACTGATTATACTAATAATTAGGTTTAAAATTGTAACTACTATTTTCATGAATAAATTAAAGAGTTACATTCCAAGCACCAACAAATCGATATTTTTATATTTCAGATTAAACACTTTCCCCAGAACCTCACTAGTCAGTGTTCCCTTGTACATGTAAACTCCACTTCTAAAGCCTAAATCATTTTTAATTAACTCCTTACAGCCACCATAATCGCCCATTTGAAGTAAAATAGGGGAGAATATGTTAGACAGTGCAAAAGAAGCTGTTCTAGATACACGTGAAGCAATATTTGGTACACAATAATGAATTACTTCATGCTTGATGAATGTTGGATTGTTATGATTTGTAATTTGAGAGGTTTCGAAACATCCACCTTGGTCGATGCTAACGTCAACAACTACGGAGCCTGATTTCATATCTTGAATCATTTCTTCCGTTACCACGCAAGGAGTTCTACCTAGTGGAGCGCGTAAAGCGCCGATAACGACATCTGCGCGCATAATTGCTTTTGCCAGTACTTTTGGTTGAATGACGGAGGTGTATACTCTTCTTCCGATGTCATTTTGAAGTCTTCTCAAACGAGAAAGTGAACTGTCAAAAACTTTAACTGATGCACCTAAGCCTAAGGCGGCACGAACGGCATATTCCCCTACTGTTCCAGCCCCAATAATTACCACTTCTGCTGGTTGAATTCCGGCAACTCCTCCCAACATGATACCTTTGCCATGTTCAAAAGAAGACAGTAATTCACCCGCAATTAAGATAGAAGTTGTGCCAGCAATTTCACCCATGGAACGAACTATAGGGTAGGCGCCGACTTCATCTTGAATGTAATCCCAGGCTACAGCAGTGATTTTCTTTTGCATTAATTTCTGCAAAATTACTTTTGGTTGTGCTGAAAGTTGTAAGGCGGAAATTAAGGTTTGACCTCCTGGCATCATTTCCACTTCTTCCTCCGAAGGTGGAGCAACCTTAAAAATGATGTCACATTTGAAAATTTCTTTTGGGTCGAAACAAATTTCTGCGCCTGCTTCACTATAATCTCTGTCTGAAAAATTTGAATTTTCGCCACTTTTGGATTCAATTAAAACACGATGACCATTAGAGATCAAAACAGATACTGCTTCAGGCACCAAAGCAACTCTTTTTTCTTGAAAGGATGTTTCTTTCGGAATTCCGATGTGGAGACTTCCTTTTTTGCGTTGAATTTCAAGCATTTCCTCTTGAGGCATCAAACTTCCTTCTTTGATAAGTTGCTTTAAAATGTTTGGATCAGTAATCATTTTATGGTTTTTTGCGTGTTCTTATTGCGAAAATAAGCAGATAAAATGATAATAGCAAGTTTAAAATTGTAAATAGAACAATTAAATAAAAAAGACTAGCATATTCACCAGTCTTTTTTTTGAATCTAAAACCTAACCAAAAACTTCAATGTAAACCAACCACTATTCTTTAGATTCGCTTTTTCAAGGTGGCACTTGAATATTTTAAAAATTAATTTTCAATAATTAGTTTTAATACTTTATTTGTGCTATTGCTTTTCAGAGAAACATAATATATTCCAGCAGCCAAATTTTGAGTATGTAATTCTATTTTTGATGAAGTTAATTGATTTAAATTTACTTGAACTTTTTCGCCTAAATTATTGAAAATTTCAACATTGTATTCGTTTAAATTTTCGCCTAAAATAGCAACTAGATTTTTTCCTGGATTAGGACTTAAGATGAATGTCTCTTTGGAATAAAGTTCAACACTTCTTATTCCTGCTTCAGAAATCGTTCCATCAAAATCAGTTTGCAATAATTTGTAGTAATTAATAC
Source organism: Flavobacteriia bacterium (assembly GCA_046303515.1). GTDB lineage: Bacteria > Bacteroidota > Bacteroidia > Flavobacteriales_D > Crocinitomicaceae > M2408. The sequence goes on from JBKCGI010000219.1 coordinate 3,222, forward strand.
CAAGTGAAGGGTTTTTATCTTCTAAATAATAGGTCTGAGGAATATTTGTTGTGCCTGAGCCATCAACCGTTCCTAAAAAATCCCAATTTATTCCATCGGTTGATTTTTCCATTGTAAAGTAATCGTTGTTTCTTTCTGATGAAGTTTCCCAAGTCAAATCAACGGTTTCTTTTTGGTTCAATTTCGCATCAAAGTATATGATTTCAATTGGTAAAGGTGTTCCTGGGTTAATTGATGCTATCGTAATAAATTTTGTTCCATTGTTTGGAATGTGAGCAGTAGAAATATTGCTAATTGTTATAGTTGGATTAGAATATGTGAATACAATTCCAGTTCCATCTCCATTATAATAACATTGAGTTCCTCCATTGCCAAAATTACCGTCATCATCCACTAATAAACGCAAGTGAGCAACGGTAACTGAGCCTGGAGCTCCACAAGCGTTTAATTTAATATCCATGTTATAATTTTGAGCCATGTTAGTTCTAGTTACTCTCCATTCACGTTCTAGACGACTCGTGATAGCACAACTTGCTAATCCAGATGGAACTTCAGTCATAGCGCTTGCAGTCGAGCATAATTTTCGATCATCTGAACCTTGAATGACAAAAGATCGATCATTGGTAATATTTGCGGTATTTGCTGCATTAGTTGTTTGTATTGTATTCATGTAAATACGAACAGTATCATCAGCCTGACGAGACTGCTTAGTGTACAAAGTGGCATTATCATCTCTTCCTATTCCAATAATATTTTTTTGATAAGCTGATAACCCTGCCCAAGTAACAGTTGCATTTGAAGCAATATAATTTGAAGGGGTAGTTGAATTACCTAAGGTAATTCCATATTTAACAGCTAAATACGATTCAACTTTTAGTTGATCTGTTGCATTTAGTCGGTTATTAAATATAATCTCCTCAGCCATATCCACATCAGCAAAAATTGGAAACGCCGAATTATTATTACAACCTAAAAATAATTTACTACTGAATGCTCCTGCACCAGACAAAGAAAGAGGAACAGCAAAGTTTTTTGTCGCATCAGCCAAACCATTTACTGAAATACTAGATGATGTTGATTGGGTTAAGACTGATACTAATCTATTTAAACCAATCATATTTGTAGTACTTACAACGTTTTTACCATCAGCATCATCTACAAAATCAAAACGCTGATTTGTTGTTTCAACTTCGAAACCAACTCTATATGGTCCACTAGAAGCCGATTCCCATTTAAAATCAACTTGTGGTCCAAAACCAGTATTCCCTGCTTGTCTATTATTTTTAACCATAAAAATTGAATTATCACTATTTCCAAAAAGCCCTGAACTAACGGCCGTAACAGAATTTGTACTGCTCATACCATCATCAGTACCATCAAAGCGAATATAATTTTGATAATTTATGACACCAGTTTGCACGGATGGTCTTGCGGCAGCTGATAAACAAACTAAATCTCCTAATATCTGCAAGGTAGAATTGTCTGACCAATTGGTAACAGGATTACCAGTAACTCCTACATCACTTTTCACCCAATGTGATAGACCTGTAGTGACACCACCTGGACCTGACGGGCAAGCAATGTATGTTTTTAAACAGTTTGGAGTTGCCGTTGGTGTTCGAGCACTTCCACCAACTGTCAATGAACTATTAGGCATGTCTGCCCCAATTGTATTTGTATTCGTTCCTGTTCCATTAAAATCATAAACAATCCAGAAATAGTTTGTTCCCGGAGAAAGCGCTTGTGTGGCATTAAAAGTGAGTGAAGCTGCAGGATTTTGTCCACCAACAACAAACTCGTTTATGGCTGAATATGTGGCACTTGTACCTGTGTAATAAACATGAACCTTATTCACTGTTGTAGTTGGAGCAGTTCCTGTCATGTTGACAAGTAATTGGCTTAAATTTATAGGGGAATTGCATCCACCTGCTGTAACAATCTCAACTCTACTCATCACCACGTCAGTTGCGCATTTGCTTATACTTGCTCCTGCAGCAATATCTATTATATTACTTGATGAATATGTCATGGCAGTAGCTGGTGGTGTAAATGTATATTTTTGTCCATTTGCAGGAATTCTGGCTGTTTGTAAATCTACAGTAGCAGTATTTACACCTCCAGCTACAGCTCCTGTCCAAGCTCCTGTGCAACTTAAATTTTTAAAATCTGCGTTGGATGCACCCCTCAACCCAATTTCAACAGTTCGATTAGTGGCATCTTTAACGAAGGCATTATAATGAAATTCAATTATGTTTGATGTTTCTTTTAATCGAATTTGGAAATTATAATTGTCAGTAGTTCCACCAAAGGTTTTCCAATTTAGCCATTGAATCACCAAAATTCGATTTGGTGCACTGCCTAACAATTCAACTCTTATTTGTGAAGTTGAGCTGTTTCCTTGCGTATCATGACCAAGTGCACTTACAACATTATTGGAGGCGCCACTGCTTATAGGGGTGTAAGAACTTAAAACAGAAGAACCAAAAGCGATAAATCCATTTGCACTAATACTAATTTGATTATAATCAATACAATTATATTTAAATGGAAAACCAATGTTAATTGCGTTATAACTATTATCGTCATCAGATGTGGCTCCATAAATTGCTCCTCCTGTGATTGCGCTGTAGGCACTGTTGGATTGCGCATAAGTGTATGAACTTACTTGAGAATTTACTTTTGTCAAAAATAATGATAACATTAAAGTAGTAAATGTAATTTTTAATATAGATATTTTCATAATTTAATGAATTAACAATTGTAAAAAAAGATGAAAAATATGATGCTTAAAAACGATAGTTCTTCTTAGTTAATTAGCATTTTGATTTAACACTGCAATGTTACCATGAAAAACATTTTGAATCTAATATTACAGTGTTAATTAGTATTAACTAGTAAGCTTAAAT
>JBKCGI010000220.1:0-8145 GCA_046303515.1 Flavobacteriia bacterium
CTTCTGAATTAAATCAAGTTTTGAAGGAGGAAATTATTTCCTTATTAAAAGAAAATGATTCGAGCGAAGAAAATTTTGATATTGCCACGAATGGATTCAAAACCAAACCTCATGTAATTATGGTTGTTGGTGTGAATGGAGTTGGTAAAACAACAACCATCGGAAAATTAGCTCATCAATTTAAATCTCAAGGATTAAAAGTTGTTCTGGGTGCAGCTGATACATTTCGTGCTGCTGCGGTAGATCAATTAATCATTTGGTCAGAAAGAGTAGGTGTGCCAATTGTACAACAAGGAATGGGGGCTGACCCTGCTTCAGTTGCTTTTGATACTTTACAATCTGCCAAAGCTCAAAATGCAGATGTCGTTATTATCGATACCGCTGGTCGTTTGCATAATAAAGTGAATTTAATGAATGAGTTAAGTAAAATTCGTCGTGTAATGGAAAAAGTAATTCCAGATGCACCACATGAAGTTTTGCTAGTTTTAGATGGTTCAACAGGTCAAAATGCTTATGAACAAGCAAAACAATTTTCTTTAGCAACCCAAATCAATGCTTTAGCAATTACGAAATTAGACGGAACAGCGAAAGGTGGTGTTGTAATTGGTATTTCTGATCAAATGCAAATTCCAGTCAAATACATTGGTGTTGGTGAAGGAATGAATGATTTACAATTCTTTGTAAAAGAGGAGTTTGTTGATTCTTTATTTTCTTGATTTTATTTCAAAAGATTTAGTATTTCTTTAGCTTCTTTCACATCGTGGACTCTAATAATTGAAGCTCCATTTAGAATAGCTTTGGTGTTTAAAATTGTAGTTCCATTTAAAGCTTCTTCAGCTCTGGAATTTAATTTTTTATAAATCATCGATTTTCTAGAAATTCCTGCTAAGATTGGATAATTTAAAAATCCAAAGTCAGCAAAACGATTCAGTAACTCGTAATTTTGCTCGATTGTTTTAGCAAATCCAAAACCTGGATCTAAAATGATATCATGAATGCCATTGGATTTTAACTGATTTATTTTGGAGGAGAAAAAATAGCAAATTTCTTTGAATAAAGAATCATAATTTGTTTCATTTTGCATTGTTTGAGGGTTCCCTTTACTATGCATTAAAATATACGGAAGCTTATATTTTTTTAATACATCAATCATATTTTTATCTAGTTCAAAAGCTCCAATGTCGTTGATTATATTTGCTCCCGATAAAATTCCTTCTTCAGCAACCTTTCCCCTAAAAGTATCAATGCTTAGAATTAATTCAGGAAATTCTTTTCGAACTGCTTTTACAACTGGAATTATTCTTGAACATTCTTCTTCTTCTGAAATGTTTTCTGCGCCAGGTCTTGAGGAGTATGCTCCCAAATCAACAATATCTGCGCCGTCCTTAACTTGTTGTTCTACAGCTTTTAAAACCTTTTCTATTGAGTTAAATCTACTATTTTCGTAAAAGGAATCAGGAGTACAATTAATTATCCCCATAACTAGCGGAGAATCAATACTAATTAATTTTTCACCAATGCGAATGGTCTTCTTTGAATAAAATTTTATATCTTCAACCCTTGAATTTTGCATATTCCTCAAAATAATGACACAAACATCGCAACAATATTCGGAAGTTATTTCTTTTTGCAGAGAAATTTTTCAAAAAAAGACCAAAGACTATGGAACTGCTTGGAGAATTCTGCGTCCTAGTTCCCTAACGGATCAAATTTTCATTAAAGCTCAAAGAATTAGAACAATTCAAGAAACTGGAGCAAATAAAGTAGGTGAAAACATTGAAGATGAGTTTGTTGCGATAGTGAATTACTGTATAATGGCAATTATTCAATTGAATCATGGAAATGATTTAGCCATGGAATTGGATGAAAGTGAAGCTGTTTCAATGTATGATAAATACGCAACTGAAGCATTTGAATTGATGCAAAAGAAAAATCATGATTATGGTGAAGCATGGAGAGATATGCGTGTAAGTTCTTTAACTGATTTAATTTTAATGAAAATTCTCAGAGTAAAACAAATTGAAAATAACCAAGGTAAAACAATTATCAGTGAAGGAATTGACGCAAATTATTTTGATATGCTGAATTATTCTATTTTTGCCTTGATTCACATGAAAAATTAAATGAATAACAAAGAATTAACACTGATTTTAGTAGAAATATTGTAATTTTGTTAGATTCCAAAAAAATAGTATGATGAAAAATAGCCAAACAATTCAAGGTCAATCCTTAGTATTTAACGCCTTATTAATTTTAATTAATCTAGCTGGTTTAACTTTTGTTACCATTGGTTTTCACGATAATTTCGTAGAGTCAAAATGGTTATATGCAGGAATTGGTTTTGCTTTGATGGCAATTAGTATTGCAGGCTTGGTCATTTTAAAAGGACGTTTATTTATGTCCATGGTTTCTCGTTTGTTGGTTGGAGGTTTGTTCATAGTTTCTGGATTAATAAAAGCAAATGACCCTTTAGGTTTTAGCTATAAATTAGAAGAGTATTTTGAAGATGGAGCCTTAGCTTTTAGAATCAAGGAATGGTTTGGAGCACCAGGTTTTTCATTGGAATTTTTAATTGATTGGGCTTTAATATTATCTGTTGTAATTTGTGTAGCAGAAATTGTTTTAGGTGTTTTAGTACTAATTGGTGGGAAAATTAAACTTGTTTCATGGATGTTAGTGTTAATGATGTTATTTTTTACATTTTTAACTTGGCATACAGCAAATTGTGATAGTAAAATTAAATTCGTTGATAGAGATACGTATGAAATGTCAAATCCTTTGGCGCAAATCAAAATTGACGAAGCTAAAGGAAATACGGAAATCAAAATTATTTCGAAAAACACGAAAGAGGTTGTAGTAGAAGAAATGAAAGCCCCTCAATGTGTATCAGATTGTGGTTGTTTTGGAGATGCAATGAAAGGTTCAGTTGGACGTTCTTTAACTCCGAAAGAGTCCCTTTGGAAAGATATTGTATTGGTTTATTTAGTATTATGGATCTTTTTAGCGCAAAGAAAAATTCAACCAAACAGGAGAGAAGAGAATTTTTATGTAGTGCCTATTGCCATGATCATAATAAGCTTCTTTTCATTTATTTTTGGTTGGTATTTCCCAGTCGTGTTTGGATTGTTGTCCATTCTAGGAGCTCTTTGGATTTTACGTTCTGGAGGTAGAATTTTTGGAAATTATTTTGGTAGTACAGTTTTGGTTTCCCTGCTTGGATTTGCTTTAACAACTTATGTGTTGATGTTTGAGCCAGTTAAAGATTACAGAGCGTATGCGGTTGGGTCAAATTTAAAGCAAAAAATGAACGATGGAATTGATGGAAATTATCAAGATTTATTGGTCTACAAAAACCTAAAAACAGGCGAGAAGAAAGAATTCGATTCGAAAGGTCAAGAATATATCAATTCAAAAATTTGGGAAAAAGCTGATATTTGGAAATACGACACCATGTATCAAAAAGTTATTTTAGAGACAAAATTGCCTTCCATTACAGGTCAATTTAACCCTGTAGTTCAATTGGCAGAAGTTGGAAAAGATGAATTGAAACTTGATTTCATTCAACAAAAATTGAAAACAGCTCTTATTGATGGTGTCTTATTGTATGATAAGGACAATGAAACCGATGTTGAAGTTGCTGCAAATGAATACAATACAAATGATTATGATACGGCATTTTTTACTTTCAAGAAAGAAATAAAAATGAATAATCCTGAGTTAAATGAAATCAGTATTCGTGATTATATTGTTGATTCAAAACAAATTATAATTCTTTTCTCCAAGAAATTGAGTGACGTGAAAGATCCTAAGAAAATTAGTGAATTGAAACAGATTTTTGCTCAAGCTACAAAAAATAAAATTCCAATGGTTTTAGTTTGTAGTTCAAGTCGAGAAGAAATAAATACTTGGAAAAAGAAACATAATTTCCATATTCCTGCCTTCATAAATGATGAAACAGAGTTGAAAGCCATTGCACGTTCTAATCCATCCTTGATGATTGTTCAAAATGCGGTGGTGAAAGGGAAATATCCTAGCAGATCTTTACCATCCTATGAGTGGTTAAAAAAACATATTTTAAAGTAAAAGAAGACAAATTATTATGAGAAAGAAAATTATTGCAGCTAATTGGAAAATGAATTTGACAAAAAAGGAAGCACTTTTCATTTATGATAAATTAGAAGAAATAGATTTAAAAGCAAATCAAGAGGTAATTGTATTTTCTCCATATGTTTTTTTAGACGCTTTAAAACAACGTCAACATCATGTTAAAGTTGGTGCACAAAATTTTCATCCAGCTGCTCAAGGTGCATACACAGGTAAGGTTTCTATCAATCATTTAATTGACTTGGAAATCGAATGTGTTTTGGTTGGACATTCAGAAAGAAGAATTTTATTTAATGAAAGTAATGAAGTTATTAAACTTAAAATTGACGTTGCTGTAAACAATAATTTAGAAACAATTTTTTGTTGTGGTGAACCACTTGAAGTAAGGGAAAGTGGCAAACATCTTTCCTATGTTTTGGAACAAATGGAATCCAATCTTTTTCATTTGACAGCGCAACAAATGAAACAAATAATTATTGCTTATGAACCAGTTTGGGCGATTGGCACTGGTAAAACTGCCACTACTCAACAAGCAGAGGAAATGCACCGTTTCATCCGAATGTCAGTAGAACACAAATATGGAAAAGAGACTTCTGAAAGAATTTCTATTTTATATGGTGGAAGTTGTAACCCTTCAAATGCCGCTGAACTTTTTGCTTGCGAAAACATCGATGGAGGTTTGATTGGAGGTGCCTCCTTAAATGCCGAAGATTTTACAAAAATCATTGTGGCGCAATGAATACTTTAGCCTTAAAAATTGAATTAAATCCAACGCAACCTTGGACAGATATCTTAATTGCTGAACTTTCAGAAATGAATTTCGATGCATTTGAGGAAACTGAAAAGGGATTGATTGCTTATGGAAATGAAGTAAATATTAATCAAAAAGAAGTACTTAGTGATACTGTTTTGGCGACGGGTGATTTTGAATTTAATCTAGAATACGAAAGTATAGCACCACAAAATTGGAATGCCACTTGGGAATCAGATTTTCAGCCAGTTTTTGTTGGAGAAGAATTATCTATTTTGGCACCCTTTCACGACAAAAATTTAGCGAAAAAAATTAATATTGAAATTTTACCTAAAATGTCTTTTGGAACGGGACATCATCAAACAACTTGGATGATGTCAAAGGCTCTTTTAGATGAAAAAGTAATGCCTAAAACTGTACTTGATATGGGCACAGGAACAGGAGTTTTAGCGTTTTTAGCTGAAAAATTAGGTGCAGAGTCTATTTTAGCAATTGATATTGAAGATTGGTCGGTAGAAAATACAATCGAAAATGCGGAGAGAAATCAATGTTCTAAAATCAAAGCTTTGTTGGGAGATGTAGATTTAATCAAAGATTTAAAATTTGATTTAATTTTGGCAAATATCAATAAAAATGTTTTAAAATCACATTTAAATTCGTACCTTTCTGCTTTAAATATTGGAGGTAAAATCATGTTAAGCGGATTCTTTGATTCAGATTGTGAGGAAATGATTTTATTTGCTGAAGGACTTGGCTTTAAATTTGATAATAAGCAAACTAAAGAGTCCTGGGCTCAATTAACCTTTGTAAAATAATTTGTTTATGAAATTTTTCTTGCTTCTTGCTTTTGTTGTGTTAAGTGTTCGTTTTGTCGATGCTCAAAATTTCCCTTCAGATAGAGAGAAATTTATAAAGCAATTTGAAAAAGTAATGTCAACTTTTATACAAAAGGAGCAAAAAGATTTTATAAATGATGAATTTGAACCTATGCTTATTAAAACGACTGATTTTTCAGATGCGTATTTTAAGAAAATGGTTGAGACTTGTAATGCAATGGAAGTCAAAAGAATCAAGTATTTTCCTGAAATATATAATTATGTTTTTTCAGTTTATTCCTTTGTAAAAAACAAGCAGCCTGCGGATAGTTATAATGCATGGCATAGTTCAGTTGACAAACTATTAGACAGCAGAAACGTTAATAAATTTCAAGATTTTATAGAATTATCAGCTGGTTTCTTCTCAAAAAGGGTATTGTCTGATAATACGAATTCATTTTGGGTTTATCGTGGAGGATCATACTTATTTGAATTTAATGAAAAGCCTTTTATTCAATTAGAGGGTGGGAACTTAGTAGCCTTGATTGAAAATTCAGATAAAAGTGATAAGAAAAAACCTTACGTTGATAGTATCGTTATTTATGATGCCAAGGGAACTTATGATGCGATTCTTAAAAAATGGCAAGGTGAAGGTGGAACTGTAAATTGGGTTAAAGTTGGATTGCCTGAAACAGAAACTTTTGCAACTTTAACAAAATATGAAATTTCAACTAAATCGACGCTATTAAGCTGCGATACAGTCATATTGACAACACCTTACTTTTCTAAGCCTATTAAAGGGAAATTTTCTGATAGAGCATTCAGAAGTTCTCGAGAAGAAGATAAAATTTACCCTCAATTTCTTTCTTTTGAGAAACGATTAAAAATCAACCAAATATTAGAAAATGTTGATTATGAGGGAGGTTTTTCCTTACAAGGAAAAGATTTTTTTGGAGTTGGTGCAGCAAATCTTCCATCCATTATAAAAATAAGCAGGAATGAAAAGGATTTTATCACCTTAAAATCTCAATTGATGATTATTAATAAGGATAAAATTACAAGTCGCTTGTGTACTTCAACCATTTTAATTGGACCAAAAGATTCAATTTTTCATCCTGGATTGGATTTTACTTATGATGTTAAAAATAAGACGATGGAGTTTGTAAGAGGTAGCAGTGGAATTTCTCAGTCGCCTTTTTCAAATAGTTATCATCAAGTTGATTTGTATGTGCCAAGAATTACTTGGGTATATGATTCGAAAGATATTGTTTTAACTTACCACTATGGTGCCAGTCAAGATCAACGGTATGCAAGGTTAGAGTCTCGTAATTATTTTGATGCTCAATTATATGAAAGATTGCAAGGTTTAGACAAAATTCATCCCCTTCAAGCTATTTATGATTATTGCTATAAATATGATGAATTTTACGTCAATGAAGGAAAAATTGCCTCCGCAATGGGTAAAACCATAGAGCAAGTTAAACCTATGATGTTAGATTTAGCTGCTTTGGGCTTTTTGAATTATGATTCAGAGTCAAAAATGGTTACTGTTAATCAAAAAACAACTAATTTCATTCGGTCAAAGGCTGGAAAAATGGATTATGATAATTTATTGTTTTCAACAGACTTTAGACCAAAAAAATTAGAAGGTTATGCTGAAGCTGATATTCAAAAAGACACATTTTTGCTGCAGATTCAGAGAAGTTATGAGCAAAAAAACAAATATCGAAAAGATTTAAAGAATTTTGGAGTGCTAGATTTATCAAATCTTGAAATAACGCTCGACGGGGTAGATTTGGTAAATATCTCACAAGCTCAAAACACTACAGTTTTTCCAAAAGAAGGTAAAGTTGTATTGAAACAAAATAGAGATTTTACATTTAACGGGTGGGTAATCGCTGGTAAAATGGAAATCAATGCTTTGGAGTCAAATTACATATACGATAAAAACAAAATTAATTTATTCAAAACAGATAAAACGGTTATTCGTGTTCGTCCGATGAAACCTGAGGATGGAAAGGAATCAATTACAATGTTAAATCAAATTCAAGGGATTAGTGGTGAATTATTAGTAGATGCTCCAAATAATAGAGCAGGAAATAATAAAGGAATTCATACTTTTCCCAAATTAATTGTAAGTAAGCCTTCTTATGTATATTATAATCAAAAGTCTATCTTCAAAGGTGCTTACGATAGTACCCGTTTTTATTATACCTTAGATCCATTTGAAATGGATAGTTTAGATAATTTTAAGGAAAAACATCAGCGTTTTAAAGGTGAATTGACATCAGCAGGAATTTTTCCAAAAATGTATGATTCCCTGAAAATAATGCCAGACTATGCATTTGGTTTTTCATCCAAAGCACCAAAAGGCGGTTTTGATTTTTATTCAACAAAAGCCAAATATGATAATAAAATAATTTTGTCAGGTCAAGGTTTACAAGGAGCAGGAACAATTAATTTTATTCATTCTAC
>JBKCGI010000221.1:0-10834 GCA_046303515.1 Flavobacteriia bacterium
AATTTATTCAAATCTTGAATTTTAAATGGAATTAAATTATTCCGAATTCCTAAATCTTCAAAAAACAACTTTTCCCCAATTTCAAATATTTTTTTTCCTCCAATATCAATTCGTTTCACTCGATCTATAAAAAATACATCTTCTAAAAATGAAATGTACTCAATAATAGTTTTTGTTTGTACTTGTAATTTTTGCGATTTTAAATAAACACTTATACTATTTGCAGAAAATAAACTTCCGATAGAATCAGCTAAAAACCTTGTTAGATTGTTTAATAGAGTTACATTTCTTAATCCATGTCTTGAAACAATATCTCTTAAAATAATTGAATCATAAATGTTTTTGTGGTACTCCTTAATTACTTCTGTTTTATTTGGTAAATGAAGTAAATGTGGCATTCCGCCAATTTTTAAATAGTGAAGAAAACTTTCTGAAGAATCGTTTAGTTTATGGAAATAAAGAAATTCAGCATAATTTAAAGAATAAATTCTGAATTCAACATATCGCCCAGCCAAAAAGCTTGCCAATTCACTTGACAATAAACTCGCATTACTTCCTGTGCAATAGATATCAAAATTATCATTTAATTGTAAACTACGAATTGCCAATTCAAACTGATCAATTTCCTGAATTTCATCAATAAAAAGATGCACCTTTTTGCCTTTAGTAATTGCAGGCTCTAAAAAATCCATTAAGTCTTTATAATCTTTTAATGGATCAAATTTATAATCTTCCTTATTGATGTAAATGATTGTATTTTTGGGGAATCTTTTTTTTACTTCATCTTTGATCTGCAAAAGCACATGACTTTTACCAACCCTTCGTTGACCAACGAGAATTTTAATTAATCGGTCTCCAATAAATGGTTCGATTTTATCAAAATAGAGTGAGCGTTTTAAATAATTCATTATTTATTGTAATACATAAAAACACAAATATAACAATTTTTATGCATTATAATAAATACAAAAGGTAAGTTTTTTATTTTTTTACTTGTTAATAACAGATATTATAAGAAAATTCACTTAATTTTATAAATATTCTGATTTCACTTTTGATGATTTAAAGAAGTTCCAAAAAATTTCATTTTGTGTTTTGGAAGCTTTTTGAAGCACATAAAATTCCTTTTCTTCTGACTTTTCTGCTCCATTATTAAAACCAAAAACATCTTTACAATTCGCTTTATAGATTTCCATTTTAATTAACTCTTTTTCCTTCACTAAATTTCCTTTTCCTTTAAAAGAATTACCTATGGAATCAAAAAAGCATTCAAAAGAATATTCAAAATTACAGGAGATTATACTTTTATTTACTTCGTAAGAACCTAAAATATATACTATTGATGTATCTCCAACGCATTCAAAAGTAAATGTCACCTTGCCTAATTTATTGAAATAAAAATAACCAATACCACAGTCAGTTTCAATAATTTTTGACAAATCACAAAAGTAAGAATCATCTGTTGGATTTATATAAAAGAGATTCCCTTTAATATCATCAAAAGTTAAGGTATCACTTAATTTTGAATCTGAGAAAGTAACATTTTTACTCTCTTTTTTCACTTTCTTTTTTGAATTACAGGAGTATGAAAAGTTAATTAGTAAGAAGAATAAAAAAGTATGAAGACTGAATTTCATTAATTTTTTAGAACATAACTCATAACTCATCAATCAACTTATCATCCACCAACTCCGGTATTGTAACCTTCAACCTCGGCTCTTGTTCCATAGCACGTTTAATAGCAAAAATAGCACCTTCGTTTCGAGCCCAAGAACGACGAGAAATTCCGTTGTTTACATCCCAATGCAACATCATTTTCAAACGTCTGTCTGCATCTTGACTTCCATCAAGCAACATTCCAAATCCACCATTGATAACTTCTCCCCAGCCAACGCCACCACCGTTGTGAATCGAAATCCAAGTTGCTCCACGGAAACCATCTCCAATTACGTTTTGAATCGCCATGTCAGCTGTAAACTTTGAACCATCGTAAATATTTGAAGTCTCACGATAAGGTGAATCTGTTCCAGAAACATCGTGGTGGTCACGACCCAAGACAACTGGACCAATTTTTCCAGCTGCAATAGCATTGTTGAAAGCTTCAGCAATACACATTCTACCTTCAGCATCTGCGTACAGAATACGTGCTTGAGAACCAACAACTAATTTATTTTCTTGCGCGCCTTTGATCCATTGGATGTTATCAGCCATTTGTTGTTGAATTTCAACTGGGCTATTTTTCATCATTTCTTCTAATACATCACAAGCGATTTGGTCTGTTTTAGCTAAATCTTCTGGCAATCCTGAAGCACATACCCAACGGAAAGGTCCAAAACCATAATCGAAACACATTGGTCCCATGATGTCTTGCACATAAGAAGGATATTTGAAATCAATTCCATTTGCCGCCATTACATCTGCACCAGCGCGTGAAGCTTCTAGTAAAAAGGCATTACCGTAGTCAAAGAAATAAGTTCCTTTGGCCGTGTGTTTGTTAACGGCTGCAGCATGACGAACCAATGTTTCTTGAACTTTTTGTTTGAATAAGTCTGGATTGGTAGCCATCATTTCGTTGGAAGCCTCGAAGGATTGTCCAACTGGATAATATCCTCCCGCCCAAGGATTGTGCAATGAAGTTTGATCAGAACCCAAATCGATGTGAATGTTTTCGCTGTCAAATTTTTCCCAAACGTCAACGATATTTCCTAAGTAAGCAATAGAAATAACTTCTTTATTCGCTTGAGCGGTTCTCACACGAGCAACTAAACTTTCAATATTGTCACAAATTTCGTTGATCCAACCTTGTTCGTGACGGATTTTAGTGATTTTTGGGTTTACTTCAGCACAAACAGTAACGCATCCAGCGATATTCCCTGCTTTTGGCTGAGCGCCCGACATACCACCTAAACCTGAAGTCACAAAAAGTGAACCCGCAGGAGATTTTTTGATTTTACGAAAACCATTTAAGACAGTAATTGTCGTTCCGTGAACAATTCCTTGTGGTCCGATGTACATGTAGGAACCAGCAGTCATTTGTCCGTATTGCGAAACACCTAAAGCATTCATTTTTTCCCAATCATCTGGTTTGGAATAATTCGGAATGACCATTCCATTTGTAACCACAACTCTTGGAGCATCTTTGTGTGAAGGAAATAAACCCATCGGATGACCAGAATACATGGTTAAGGTTTGTTCGTCAGTCATTTCTGACAAATATTTCATTGTCAAACGGTATTGAATCCAGTTTTGGAAAACAGCACCATTTCCACCGTAAGTAATCAATTCATGTGGATGTTGCGCTACTGCATAATCCAAATTGTTTTGAATCATCAACATAATTGCTTTCGCTTGCTCAGAATTTCCAGGATAATCAGAAATTGGACGCGCATACATCGTGTAATCAGGTCTGAAACGGTACATGTAAATACGTCCGTAAGTATTCAATTCCTCCATGAACTCAGGTGCCAATTCAGCATGAAAAGCTACTGGGAAATACCTTAAAGCATTGCGAATAGCCAACTTTTTTTCTTCCTGAGATAAAATTTCTTTACGCTTTGGAGCATGATTGATGTTTATTTCATATTCCTTTTTTGGAGGTAAAACAGTTGGTATACCTTGTCTGATATCGTTTTGGAAATCTTGAGTTGTCATCTTTGCAATTTTTACGCTAAAGCGTGAGACCGCTTCGCTAAGTTGCTACAAAAGTAGTAGAAAAATCGATTTTTTTGACGATTTTGTCCTAATTTTTAACTTTTAGTTTTCATCATTCTCAAGGTAAAAATCAATAAAATCAACACAATTCCACTAACTACAATCCATAACCAAGTTGGCGTTGTTTCGTCCTTTATTTTTTCTGCTTCCTTGGTTTTTATTTCTTTTTCTAAGATTTCATAAGTTAAATTGCCTAATTTTTCAGGAATTTTATTCTGGAAATAGGCAATATCATATTCTGGAAAATTGGCATCAGGATTTCCGTAACACAAAAAATAATCATCTGTTTTGTCGAAGCGTGCCGTCAAAGAAATTTCATCGTAATAAGCATCGATGTTTTTGAATTTTAAGGGTAAATTGTCTTTGTTTTCAACAATTAGCAATAAATGAGAGCAATAAATATCATCAAAATCAAAATTACTTGAATCAACAGAATTGAGATTTCCACTTGTAATAAATGTTGCTTCCTCTAAATTTTCGAGCGAAATACTATCTAAAGATGCATAGATTGAAATTTGTCGGAAATAATCCATTTCATTTTCGATGGCTAATTTTAAATGAGAAAGCGGAATTTTGTATTTTAAGGAAACAGAAATAAAGCTTTTCTTCGCTTCTTTATCAGTTGAAACGGTGAAATTTAAGTTTTTAACTTTTTGTTTATTTTTTGATTTATTTGAATCTCGATCAATTAGGTAAGGAGCTTCAATAGTGTCACTCCCATTTATTTGAATGATTCGAATATCAGACAAATCATCTTTTGCGCGACCTAAAACAGATTCTTCCAACTGTATTTTGTGCCACGTTGCATTTGGCTTTTGGAGTTTAGAAAAGTATTGGTAATTATCATATTGCGCCCAGGAAAAAGGCGCTATTAATAGCAAAAGTAAACAGATTTTATTTTTCATTTTCTTCAAATAAAATGGATTTGTATTTATTGTATAGGAAGGAAATAATCAGCAATAAAATTCCCAAAGCGATGAAAACAATTGTTTTAGAAATCGTTGACATGTGCTGTAAATCATAGACAAATAATTTGATTAATGTCACAGCGAACAGGGAAATTGCACCTATTCGCAAATGAGATTTTTTCTTCCAAATTCCATAAGAAATCAGACCTAAAGAATAAATTCCCCACAAGATACTTAAAGCTAATTTATAGACTTGTTTCGAGTTGAAAACGTGCATCCAATCAACTAATTCCGAACTAACTATCCAAAGTAAGGAGATGTGCATAATGAATTCTGCAAATCCCAAGAAAAATTTAGTATTGAATTGTTTTTTAATAAATTGGATGTAATTGAACATGTAAACGGTGAATAATCCGTACATCAGGTAACGCACTAAAACGAGACTCATCGGAGAATAGTATTCGTTTTTGGAATGTAAATAATTCAATTGTAGGAAACTGAAATTATATAAACCTAATACTAAAAAGAGTAAAATAATAAGTGTTGATGCAGTGAAAACAAAGGTTTTAAATTCGAGACTGTTTTCTTTTCTGTTTCTTAAGAATAAAGTGACTCCAAAGAAGATAATTGAAAATGCAATTTTTGAAATCAAGGCAAAGGAATGCAATAAACTCAAATTATAGGAGTCCAAACGATGCAATTCTTTTCTACACATGGTTCTAAATGCAATTTCTTTCATTTCCCAATAGAGGTTGATTTCCATGAAGACACAAAAGAAAATCACTAGATTTACCATGAATAGAATGAAATTCGAAATGATTGGAGCCTTCATTTGTGCCTTTAAAAACCTTACAAATGCGTAAATGAAACCACCAAAAAGGAAATACATTAGATATCTAACAAAAACCACAGAGAAACCACTGTAATATTCGGATATAATATGTGTAAAATTAATTTCTAAATAGCGGAAATTTGCAATTCCAAGTAATAAGAAAACCAAAATACTGATAAGTGACGTAACAAAAATGAGCGTTTTGAATGCAATTGTTTTTTCTTTTTTGGTATTGAAATAACTGATGATTCCAAAGAAAATTAAACTAAATGCAATTTTACACAAGATACCAAAGGATTGCATCATATGTAAAACACTATAATCGATACTGTGTTTTTCTTTCATGCTTGCAATTCTGAATGCCAATTCTTTGACTTCCCAAAAAAGTTGAATTTCCATGAAAATACAGATGAAACTTACTGAAAGAATTAAAATTGACGAGAAATTTGTGACAAATAAAGACGGCATTTGTTTTTTGATAAAACGTACAAAAGCGTATATAAATCCAGCGAAAATAGCATACAATCCAAGTCTGAGTGCAATAAACCCATATCCCGCAAAATTGCTATGTTCAGCATTCAAATTCATGAATTTTAAATTGCGCATTTGATAGATCCCAAATGACAAAAATATGATAATCGCTATGGTTGAAATGATGAAAAGGACATACTTAAATTCGATTGAATTTTGCTTTTTAGCACGCATAAATTGCAACAATCCAAAGAATATTAAAACATAGGCAATGTTGCTTACGTGAGCAAAAGTTTTCAAAATTTTAAAATCAAATTGATCAAATTTACTTTCTGTTTCAATTATGCCCAATTGGTAAGCCAAAGTTTTGATTTCCCAAAAATGATTGATTTCCAAAAATACTCCTATGAAAAGCGAAAGTAAAAGAATAATAATGGAAAGTACATTAAAGGATTTTTGAAGGGAAGTTGCCTCGCTTAAGCTTTCAATTTTAGCTTTGACATTATTGAAATAAAACATGATTCCACTTGCAAGTACCAAACAAAATGTGCTAAAAAAGCGCATGTTAAACAAGAAGGTGTTTTTTAGCGAGTCACTGATTTTTAATACTTCAGCTTCGTCATATTTATGATAAAAAGACAAGAAGTTATTTTGCAACAATGGTTTTCCATAATTCTGAATCCAGAAGAATCCTAAGCTTACGGATGCAACAATGAAAACGGGATAGGACATCCATTCAAAAAGGTTTATTTTTTTGATTCTACCCACTAAAAACAACATTAAAGCCTCAAAGGTCCAAGTAATTGTAATCACATCGCCATCAAACTGAATAGGAATTGTAATAGTTACGAATAATAAAACCATTCCCGTTGTGAGGTAGAAGATAGTTTTGTCGACAAGTTTATTGCGATACAATACAATCGAAACGATAAAGTGAACTACCGCATTGAATACACAGAAAACTCCCAAATATGAATCTAATTCTGGTCTTGTAGATATGATAGTGTATCCTAAACCAAAGAAAATAAAACTATTTCCTAAAATAAAGAAAACGTCACTCACGTTAAATTTTTCGTGCTTCAAAACCTTGTAAGCCAAGCCTGTTAGGTAAAAAATCAAAAAGAATACAAAAACAAACAATAATGCCAAGTTGAAATGTGTTTTGGCGTCGTAGGAAATGAAAAACCAAGAAAAGAAGATTAACCAGGTAAATCCGTATGAAACATATTTTAGTGGTTTCCAATTTCGGATGAAGGAGATTATTAAAATTCCAATATTTACAACAGCAATATAGGAATAGAAAAAGCCAATTCTACCAGAGCCATCAGAAAGTAAAAAAGGTACAGCATATGCTCCAACTAAACCAATATGCGCAATGACTTGCCGGTCGTATTTTATGGCTGAAAAGACGGTGAACCCTGTAAAGACTACCATCAATAAAAAGGTAAGCGAGACGGGAAAGAAGTGGTAAAAACTAAAGGAAATATAGGTGACAAAATAAAATATTGCCATGGCTCCACTGAGTAAAACCGCACTAAAGTCTAAATATTTCGCCTTTAATTTAAGCGCAAACAACAATAATCCAGCACCCACAGCATAACCCAATGCAATACGCATCGCTGGAGTTAACAATTCTTTATCGATTGCGTATTTTGTTCCAATGGCTACACCGATAACGGTAATTAAAATACCAATTTTATTGATGAGGTTTTCTCCGATAAAGCGTTCCCATTCTTGTTTTGTTTTACTTGCTTTTGGTGGAGCAGGAATTGGTTTTTGAATACTTTTTGGAACTTCTTGCGATGGAGTTTTGATTTCTACCACAAGCGGTTTTTCTGCTTCAACCCTTGTTGGTTCAGGAATAGAAACTGGAATTTCTTCTGATTTTGCAGTTTCAGGTTCAATATTAATTACCTCCGGAACTTCTACAACAGGTTTTATTTCCTCAACAATTTTTTCGCTTACAATATTGCTTTTTGGAGCATTCATCAAATTATTTAATTTAACGTTTAGCTCGCGCAATTCGTAATACATCTTATTGTTTTTATCTTCTAAATCAACTAATAAACGTTTGAGTTTACTAATTTCTTCGTCTCGATTTTCTTCCATAGCTTAGATTATCTATTCCAAATCTAAAATAAATTTTGAATTAAAATAGCTATTTAACAAATATTTGAAAATTTAGAATAATAATTTTTTCCAACCAATTTATTTTTATATCGTTTTATGTTTATACTTGTGAAATGAAAAAAGCTAAATTCCTTTTGTTCTCTTTGTTGATATTCTCATTTGGGATTGGGCAAGATTCGTATGAAATGAGTTTGGGGTATAATTATAGTTTTGATAAAATTGATCAGGGATTAAGCAATTTTACTGTTTTAGAAAAGAATAGAAATGGAATGATATTCAACTATTTATTGAATTTTAGGAAGGATAAAATATTAAATTCAAAATTTGGATTTACCTACAACTACAATTCGATATTTGTAAAATATTCTACAAAAAGTAATCAGGCTAATTCTGACTTAAAAATTAATTCAGATTCCCAAAAAGAACATTTTTTGCAATTTAATTCTTTAATAAAATTTAATGTATCAGATTTTGAGACTTTTGGTTTTAGTCCTCAAATTGGCTTAAATGTAAATTTTTTTACTAAATTTTCACCAAAAAACACTTCAAATCAGGATGTGAGTTACAATTCATATTTCGGACCAGTATTTTATTTGGATTTCATAAGTGGTTTCCAGTTTGAAAGAGTATTAGGTGATAAATTGAGTTTTATAGCTGATTTGAATTATATAAGGAAATTTTATATTTGGGAAAGGTCGGAAAGTTACTTTGATTCAAAAAATGAATTTAGATTTAGTGCTGGGTTTAAAAAAAATCTAAATCCAGTAATACTTGATTCTAACAAAAAATCATTTTATTTTGGTGTTTCATTATTGAATTACCTTTATACGTTTGAGAATAAAAATGATGATTATTCTAATGACCCATATTATGACGGATATGTATTTATTTCTACTTCTGGATCAAGTAAAAGGGTAGTTACACAAAGTGGACTAAACTTAATTTTTGTATTAGAGAAAAACAGATTTCATTTTTCAAACGAATTTACCTTTTCTAATATAGATATTGAAATAGATTATGATTATGAGTCAACATATACATATAAAATGTCAAATCCTTTTATTCTTGCTGAAGAATCTAGTAGTGAAGGTCGTTTTAAAGCTCAAAAAAAAGAATTTGAGTATAATTTTGGAATAGGTTACGATTTATTTAAAAATGATAATGTAGCTTTTATTCCAAAAATTGGACTTTCTTACGTTTCAAATACAAATGCTTTAATTACAGAAGATTATTCCTACAGTCATTATTATAAAGATCTATATGTTTTTACAGATCCAAATCCAGAACACGTTATAACAGATGAGGAATATTATGGGAAAGCTTCAGATAACATTGAACTTTTTACACATTCTATAGTTGTCCCGAAACTGTCAGTACTTCTGAATGTAAAGTTGTTTCGACCTTTGTTTCTAAATTTAGGGATAAATCGATATTTAATCTCTTTTAATCATTTTGAGCAAGGCGATATTATTGACGTACATAAATATCAATTAAGTTTAGGTTTATCCTACAAAATTAGATAAAATCACTCCACTTCCAAATTAAAATCCTTCGTAAAAACAATTTTCCCATCTACAGGATTTGAACTTCCAGGAATACTTAAGCCTTTGATTTTTGTTGTTTTACCTTTGGAAAGCAGTTCGAAAATATTTTTCTCTGTCAATTTTTTGCCTAAAAGTTCAAATGGAATTTTAAAACCACATGCCGCGAAATTGCCACAACCATAAGCCGAATTGCCTTTTTTGAGCAGATGAGCTTTACATTTCGGACAAGTCATGGATTCGATGTTGATTTCTTCTTTGACTTTAACTTCTCTTGGTTTTTTGACTTTTTCTGCGACAGGTACTTCTGTTTTTTCTGGCGTGATGGCAATGACTCTTCTCGTGTTAAAAATCACTTCGTTACACAAATCAACAACCATTTGAATCAATTCTTGTTTGAAAACGTCGATCGAGTATTCTCCTTTTTCGATGAGGCGCAATTTTCGTTCCCAATCGCCAGTCAATTCAGGACTTTTAAGTAAATCATTTTGAATGGTATCAATCAAATCTATTCCAGTTTGCGTAGCAATTAGATTCTTTTTGTTTTTTTCGATGTAACGTCTTCGGAAAAGCGTTTCGATAATATTTGCACGTGTTGACGGTCGACCAATACCTGAATCTTTCATCAATTCGCGCATCTCCTCGTCTTCTATCTGCCTTCCTGCAGTTTCCATGGCGCGCAATAATGTTGCCTCAGTATAGGCTTTTGGAGGAGATGTTTTTCCTTGATGAATTTTAGGTTCGTGCGGACCTTTTTCACCTTCCACAAACAAAGGCATTACAATTTCGGACTCAGAGCCTGTCGAGGAGTCTTTTTTTGTGTTCTGCTCATCTGCATAAACCACACGCCATCCCGGATCTAAAATTTGTTTTCCAGTTGCTTTAAACTCAATTTGTCCCACTTTCCCAATAACGGTTGTCGTGAAAATTTTACATTCAGGGTAAAAAACAGCTATAAACCTTCTAGCAATTAAATCGTAAATTTGCTGCTCTTGTGGAGTGATTCCTGAAGGAACAATTCCAGTTGGAATAATGGCATGGTGATCGGTAACCTTTTTGTCGTCGAACACCGCTTTTGACTTTGGAATAGCTTTAGATAAAAGGGGTTCAGTCAAACGACTGTAGTATTTCATTCCCTGCAAAATCCCTGGAATCTTAGGGTGTAAATCTTCAGATAAATAGGTGGTGTCAACACGCGGATATGTGACTAATTTTTTCTCGTATAAATTCTGAATCAACTT
>JBKCGI010000222.1:0-3666 GCA_046303515.1 Flavobacteriia bacterium
TTTAAAAGACTTTGTTGCCAATAGAGAAATGAGTACTGTTCGTCTGAATTGGAAAACTGCTTCCGAAATAAACAATGATTTTTTTATTGTAGAGAGATCATTCGATGGTGAAGACTTTAGAGAAGTAGAGGTAATAGATGGACATGGTAACTCTTCTGTAATGAAAGACTACGAATTAGTTGATTATGTTGGCGAATACAATGGGACTGTTTATTACAGATTAAAACAATTTGATTTTGACGGACAAGAAACTTACTCTGTTGTAAGAACTGCGGAATTCAGCAATTTAGAGCATAATCTTCAAATTATGCCGAATCCTTCAAACGGAGTTTGTGAAATTAAATACGACGCAAAGGCAATTGATGTTAGCTCTAAAATAGTTGTATATGATACAAAAGGACAAGTGGTTTACGAATTTAAACGTGATAATGTTTATGGTATAAATATTGTCAATCTAGATTTATCTATCTTTAACAAAGGAGTTTATATTGTTAAGGTAGAAAAAGAAAGTGGAACTGTAATGAACAAGCTAATTAAAGAATAAAAAATAAAAAAACTGCTGATAAGTCAGCAGTTTTTTTTTAACACCTAAAGCTACTTTAAAATTCCTTATTATATTTGTAAAAAAAGAAGTATGAAAAAAAAATTACACAATTTAACATTTATCTTATTAAGCTTAATTTCTTTTAATGGGATTAGTCAAAACATCACTTATGTTACTTTTCCTGGTGGATTAAATGATTTAGCAAATTATGCATCGCTGTATAATACACAAAATTCTCGAAATGATTCTATGCATGTGCAAAGATTTCAATTGAGTGACTTTAGCATGAGTGGCACAAAACAAATAAACTCTATTAAAGGAAGATTTATCAATCCATCAACTACTCCAAACAATAATGCATTGGCAGAACTAGTAATTTTTGATGTAAATGGTGCTGGTCAACCGGGAACTTTACTTTTTTCAACGCAAATCAGCGTGTCTAATGTTCCAAATGGAGATGCAACTCTTTATAAAGATATAACGACACCAGTAACTGGAGTAACTATTACTGATAACTTTTTTGCAGGTATTCGTACCCTTGGTACTGATAAAGTTCAATTTTATGTTGGAAATACAGGTTGTGCATGCGATAACGCATGGTTATACGGCCCTTCTGCATTAAACGCTGGTGATGACACTTGGAGAACATTGATTAGCAGACATGCATCTCAAGATATGAATTATTATTTTGAAGTAAACGTTAGTAACCTAGTTACAAACGTTGCGCCAGTAGCAAATGACGATAACGGAGGAACTATACAAGAAAATGGTGCTGACGGTACAATAAATGTTCTTTCAAACGATACAGATGCAGATGGCAATCCTACTGCAACTTCAGGCCACACTGTTGATTTAGATATAATCACTCCAGGAGTACAAACTACAATTACAAGTCCTATTGACCAATCAGTTTGGACATATAATACAAGTACTGGTGTTGTAACTTGTAATCCAGCAACGGATTTTGATGGCACAACAATTATGGTTTACACGCTATGTGATGCAGGTGGATTATGCGACAATGCAACCATTACCTTTACAGTTCAAAATACATCAAGCATCGAAGAAAACACTTTAGTTTCTAGTCTATATCCAAATCCAGTAAAAGATATCTTGACAATTAAAACAGCAGCTAAAATTGCCTCAATTTCTGTTTTAAGCTTAGATGGAAAAGAAATATCAAATTATAAAGTAGATTCTAAGATCAATGTTTCAAATTTGAACGCAGGAATCTATTTCTTAGAAGTTAAAGCTGAAAATGGATTAATTTCTAAAACGAAATTCATTAAAGAATAATAAAAAAAACATTCTTTTATAAAAGCTGACTCATTGAGTCAGCTTTTTTTATTTTTATCAAAAAAACTCATTTTGTTTGAAATTCAGGTAGATGAAAAATAAAACTTAAAACCTGTGCAAATTTGTCAGCAACAAGATCGCTATTTATAACATTATTGGGGTCAAATAAATATGTATTATACTCTAGCGTCCACTCAAAATCAGGTAAGCCACCTGTTAAAATATTCTTAATGGTTAATTTTAAATCATTATTTAATCCTTTGGGTGCAAACAGTAAAACGAAATCATCTACTACAACATTTGGATCACTTGGTAGGGATAAACTGTTCAAGAAAGGTAATAATCTTAATTTGTACTTTTGTCCTTCAACATCATAGCCATCATAAATAGTAACAAAATCAGTAAAATCAAATCTTAATTTAAGGTAACTTGAGTTTATCCACAATTTATAAAAATTAGGTGCTTGATAATATGTCATCCAACCAGCAACATTTGGAGGACTTGAATAATCCTGACCCATTAAGTTGGAAGTACCACTGATATTCAAGTATAACCTGTAATTTAAATTCACATTTGAAATACCAATAAGTTCTGGATCAAATAAAGAAGAATTAAAAGTAGAAAAAATAAGATCCAAAGGACTTTTAATAATAGAACCTCTGAAAACCAAATCAAAAAAATGTTCACTTTTTAGTAACTCACTTAATACAGGTAAAATTTCAAAGTTTGAATTTACAAATGTATTTGCTAACTCAGCAATCACATTATCTTCAACATCACTTGTGATTTCAGCATTTACAAACCACCGATAAATTTTCCTGCAAATAAATTTAGGTAATTCCTGATGATTAAAAATTAAATCAATGTAATTTGAATATTCTAATTCTTCTGCATTAGAGACGGTTTGATTATTGAAATGATAAGATAATACTTTAGTACTATTATCATGCAACGATGAATTAAAACTAGAAAAGGGCATTGAACTATCACTTAAAAATCCACCTACTGTCCAACCTGTAAAAATTTTGGCTCCTTCCATCACATCTTGCTCGGTATAATGGGTATAATCACCTACTCCGATTAATGGACCTTTTCCTACGGTATATAATTCTAATATTTCCCTTGCAAAATTTTCATTCGGACTAATACTAGTGTTTTGAGCACCGTTCAAAAACATGAGCATACAAGGGTTAATCGTTATTTCTTTAAGAAAATTTTTATAATTACCAGTGGCATAATTTTGTATCTTTTCAAAATATTGAAAACTTGCTCTTGAATCTAGTGTCGGTTTGCAAGCAAAATGATTTTGCCAAAACAAACACATCATTTCCTGTATACTAAAGTTTGACTTGTTTATTCGTTCAATTAACCAGGCTAAAAGCGAGTCCTTTCTAGCAATTTCATGATAGCCAATAAAAGGTTCGGCAGCTGGATACATGGAATCAACCCAAGTTTCAAAAAGAGGACATATTGTCTCTTCAGGTAAGAAGGTTAAAGGCTTAGTAAAGGTTGGAACATTAAATAATTGAGAAATTGTTGCATCTAAACCCAACGAAACAGATTCATTTATTTGCTGAAGAGTTGGACCAAAAAGTGTTCTTCGCAATAAATGAGCAGCTTCGTCTTTCGACCATTGACCAGTGTAGGGAGTTAGCGCCATAATTCATTTTTTAATAGCACAAGATAGTACTTTTTTTTTAATTAACAAAAACTATTCCTCCTTCAATGTTCTCATAACAAACATACTTTGCACATTTGCTATATGTGGTATCGTGGCCAATTTATCCTTTAGAAAAACCGAATATGCCTCCATATCTTTAACCTCA
>JBKCGI010000223.1:0-8277 GCA_046303515.1 Flavobacteriia bacterium
TAGCCCAAGAGGGTAAGTTAGATCCTGTGATTGGTAGAAAGAAAGAAATCTTAAGGATTGCTCAGATTCTATCTCGAAGAAAGAAAAATAACCCAATTATTATTGGTGAACCAGGTGCAGGAAAAACTGCAATTGTTGAGGGTCTTGCTATGATGATTCATAATGGTGAGTGTCCTAAGAATTTAATGGATAAAAGAATTGTTTCTTTAGACATGAAGTCTTTGGTTGCTGGAACAAAATACCGTGGTCAGTTTGAAGAAAGAATGAAAGCAGTAATGCAGGAGATTGAAAAAAATCCTGATGTAATTTTGTTTATCGATGAGATTCATACGATCATTGGTGCTGGTGGGGCAAGTGGAAGTTTAGATGCTTCAAACATGTTTAAACCTGCATTAGCGAGAGGTGAAATGCAAGCAATCGGAGCAACGACATTGGATGAATACCGTCAGTATATTGAAAAAGATGGAGCTTTAGAAAGACGTTTTCAAAAGGTATTAGTAGAACCAACTTCTGTTGATGAAACAGTTCAAATTTTGAACAATATTAAAGAAAGATACGAAGAACATCACATGGTTTCTTTCACTCCAGAAGCAATTGAAGCTTGTGTAAAGTTAACTGACAGATATATTTCTGATAGACATCTTCCAGATAAGGCTATTGACGCTTTAGATGAAGTTGGTTCACGTGTACATATTACAAATATCAATGTTCCTCAGGAAATTTTAGATATTGAGAAAAAAATTGAAGAAATCAACGTTCAGAAAGCGAGTGTTATCAAACAAGCGAAATATGAAGAGGCTGCAATTTTAAGAGATGATGAACGTAAGTTGCAAGATCAACTAGATGTCGAAAAGAAAAAATGGGAAGAAGACAGCAAAGCAAAACGAATTTCTGTAACAGAAGATGACGTTGCGCAAGTTGTTTCCATGATGTGTGGTATTCCAGTGACGCGAATTGCTCAAAAAGAGAGCGGTAAATTGGCGACAATGGGTGAGGAGTTGAAAGGAAAAGTGATTGGTCAAGATGAAGCAGTTGATAAAGTTGTAAAAGCTATTCAACGTAATCGCGCAGGATTAAAAGATCCAAACAAGCCAATCGGTTCATTTTTCTTCTTAGGGCCTACAGGAGTTGGTAAAACGCAATTGGCAAAAGTATTGTCTAAATATTTGTTTGACACAGAAGATTCTTTAATTAGAATTGATATGTCAGAATACATGGAGAAATTCTCTATTTCCAGATTAGTTGGTGCGCCTCCGGGTTACGTTGGTTATGAAGAAGGTGGACAATTGACTGAAAAAGTGAGAAGAAAACCTTATTCAATCATTTTATTAGACGAGATCGAAAAAGCGCATCCAGATGTATTCAATTTGTTGTTACAAGTGTTAGATGATGGTCACATGACAGATGGTTTGGGAAGAAAAATCGACTTCAAAAACACTATTTTGATTATGACTTCAAACATCGGAGCAAGACAATTAGCTGATTTTGGAACAGGAGTTGGTTTTGGAACGAAATCTCAATCTGAACAAAAAGAAGACAATTCAAAAATTGTCATTCAAAATGCATTAAGAAAAGCTTTCTCACCTGAATTTTTGAATCGTATTGATGACATGATTATGTTTAAATCTTTAACAAGAGAAAATATTCATTTGATTATCGATTTAGAATTGAACAAATTGTATTCTAGAATCAACGATTTAGGTTATAACATCGAAATGACTGATAAGGCTAAAGATTTCATCGTAGACCACGGTTATGACGAAAAATTTGGTGCTAGACCATTGAAAAGAGCCATTCAAAAATATATTGAGGATCCACTAGCTGAAGAGATTATTAAATCTAATTTGTCTGAAGGTGATACAATTAAAATGGATGTTGCAGATGGGGCTGATGCTTTAACAGTGAATATCGAAAAAGGAAAAACAAAAGCGAAGTCATAAGACTAAGTTAATAATAAATGCAAAAGCCGTAAAACTTGATTTTACGGCTTTTTTTGTTTTCGTCATTGGACCTTGTTAGGGTATATTTTTAAAAATCAGCTTTTTTCTTCTAGAGTTCCATCCGCATGTTTGGCAAATCGACCTTTTGTTCTGTCGTGCACTTGATCGTATTTTGGCCACGGCCATCCACCAAATTGTGTTGCGTGATAATCTTCAAATGCCTGTTTGATTTCTTCTTTTGTATTCATTACAAATGGACCGTATTGCATTACTTGTTCGTTGATTGGTTTTCCCTGTAAAACTAAAATACTCACCGCTTCATTTCCAGCAATTAATGCCAAATCAAATTGTGATTTCACCTCAACTGCCGAATATGATGGAATTTGTTTACCTGCTAAGCTTAATGTAGTTCCTTCGTAAAAATAAACAGTTCGATTGATTCCTTCAGAAGCCTTTGGCAAAGTCCAAGTAGCACCTGCCTCCATTTTAATGTTCCAAACTGCAACTTCATTTAAATTGTCAGCAGCCCAAGAATTTGGTGGGGGAGTTGGAGCATTTTTGTCTGCTAATTTCCCAGCGATAACTTCTACTTTTGTGGTTTTGTTATTTGAATCTGTATGCACATAATTTGGAATCGTATCTTGCCACAACATTTTGAAGTGAGGTTCAACCATTTTATTTCTTTTTGGTAAATTCAACCAAATTTGGAACAATTCCATTGGGTTTTCTTCCTTTTGAGATAACAAGGGAAACATTTCTGAATGTTGAACCCCTTTTCCGGCTGTCATCCATTGTACATCGCCATCTCCATAACGCCCAGCTGCTCCTAATGAATCTGCATGGTCAACCAAACCTTTTCTTACAACAGTGATTGTTTCAAATCCTCTATGCGGGTGACCAGGGAAACCGGGAACAGTTTTTCCATGATACATTCTGAATCCATCTTTGATAATAAAATCTTCGCCCATGTGACGCCCCTTGAAATTACTTGCATCTGGTCCCATCAACTCATTTCCCTTAGGAAATTGGTCTTCATGATGTACACAAAATAAAAATGGATCTTGGGTTTCCCACTGAAAACCTAGTGCTTTAATTGAATTTATTGGATTCATGTCTTTGTCTTTTTCCTGTTGATTTTGTTTGGATTGACCTGTAGCATTTATAAATGGTGTGGCCACAAAAGATGCTAGAGCCAATGACATTCTTCCTAAAAAACTTCTGCGTTGAATATCTTCACTCATAATTTTGAATTTGTAGTGCTAAATTAACAAAAGATTCGAAATTTAGTTTACATGGTAGATAATTTTCAAGGAAAATATTTATTCATTAACATATAATCAATACTACCACTTTGAGTATGACAATTTATACATGAAGCTCCTTTGTTAGAGGCAGGCTCTGCAACCTTTCCATCAGCCTCGATATAACCCCAAACCCAACCTTTTGCATCTGCGTCTGGACTTGTAGAATTTTTATATAGAATTGCATACCTATCAAGTGTTGTGGCGTTTTCAAACAATTCTTTAACAATAAGAGATCCTTCTGGAAAGACAGCTCCCTCAATGATTTTTCCATTTGAATCAAGTTTTGTTGCTGCTGTAGCATTATATCTTGTTCTTAAAAAAGGATGCGAATGTCCTGTGCCACTACTTTTATCTAATAATTCATCAGAATTTTTGAAATAGGTAAATCCTGCTGTTGATTTAGATTTTTCATATAATTCTGCATCTGTCCCTGACAGGGTGGTATCTTTTTTACACGAGAGGATAAATACAAAACACGAAATTAATGCTATGTTTGTAAGTGTTATTCGATTCATAATTTAATTTTTTTACATTTTTTTTGTTATAATTAATTAGATAACGCATAAATGAAAGTTTTAGTTCAACAGGAATTATATATTTTTCAGAAACATATTTTAAAAATACTTTTACAAAGTGTCCTCGAAATACAATTTTTCTTCAGTTTTTTTAATTCTAGTTTTAAAATAAATTGATATTATCGTTAACGATATCATGCTACCAAAAATTATAGTCAATTTAAGTGTCCCAAGTGAATTTAGAGCATAGAAGATACTTTCTAATATGTTAATTCTTATTTTGGCTCTTTTTTCAAAAGTTATTGGATTGGATATTAGTGATGTAAAATAACATATCAATAATACAATCATTCCTATTATAGGTTTTTTTGCCAAATCAAAAATCCCTAATGTTGTTTTAGAATAATTTGCTTTTGGTAATAATATTTTCAAAGTGTTAAATAATTCTGTGCGTATTTCAGGACTATTAATATTTAATTCAAAAGTTGATTTTTTCGAATAGTTAATGATAATTTGCTTATTTTCATGGATTAAAGAAACAGACTTTATGTAAGAAATAGGTAAGGACTTGAAGCTGTTTATGTCATCATTTTCTGGAACATCAATAATTTCTTTTTAAATCATTTTTGATAAGATTTCCTTGATATATAATATCATTTTGAATCAGAAATATTTTTTTAGTTTCTATATCAATCCATCTATATTGCATTATCTAAATTATTGTTGCAAAGCTTTAAAGGTATTAATTTTTGAATTTATTCTACCATCTCCCCAACACTTTTCGGTCTCAAAAGTGGATTCCAAGAAAAATTCCTGACAAACTGCTCTTCTTTATTAATTTGATCTAACGGATAAAAAATAGCATCAGGTTTGTCTAAATAAACAACTCTGCACACTTCTCCGCTGTCGAGGTCAATGCGTAAATCTCCAGCATAAATGCGATTCATTCCAGATCGTTTGATTTCTACGAGGGTATCATTTTCTTTGGTTTCTTCTGGATAATAAACTGTTTGGGCATTGGTTTTTACATCTACTTTAACCAATTCATTTTCTCTGAAATGTGCAATCATGTTTTTTCCTGCAATTTGGTTGTAATATTTACCAGAATCTATTTCTAAAATGGCAGTAGATTTCTCGAAAATCTCGATTCGATCAACAGTGGAGTCTTTGACAAAGGCAGTCATTTTTGTCCCTTTTAATTCTGCATTTTGTGCCCAGATTATTGGTTCGTGGAATAACTCAATTGTGCTGTCAGCTTTGTTGTAAATCAAACTATCGCATTTCCCTTGAATGTTGTTTTTGAAGAATTTAGCATTGTGGTAGCCTAAAATACGATTCATTTGCTTCAAAGAATCCTGAAAACCAAACAAAGTATCTGCGTGTAAAAACAAAGTATCTTCTTTTAATTTGTAAGTCAACAAAGCTTTTCCTGTAATGTAAGATTTATGTTCTTTTTCACTTTGATAGAAATAATTTCCTTTCAATTCGTATGGATCAATAGTGTCTTTGTAAAAAACATTCCCTTTGCCAATTGACAAACCTTTTTTAGGATTGTGGTACAAACTGTCGCCAATAATGGTTTTGGAATTCGTTAAAATCTTCGCATTTTTCTGTAAAACTCCTTCCTCCGTTTCCGTTTGATACCAACCTCGATCACAAAATAAATCAGCATCTTTGGTTTTCACTTTTGTAGGTCCGTAGAAATAAACTTTTTTCTGTAAATATTGGTAACGCAATGTGTCAGTTGTCATCGTTACCTCAGGACTTTTATACTTTACATTTCCACTAAAGAAAAAGTTTTTGGTATCTGGATAAAAATAGCCGACTTTACTCGTTAAAACTTCTTTGTTGACAATATTTTCAATTTTTCCGAAATGACGATAAATTCCTTGACCTTTTTTGGCATCATAATCTAAGGAATCTGTGGTGATTTTGTACTCACGATCACGCACACGCACATGTCCCCACAATTTAGCATATTTTGTTTTTCCGTTATAGTACAAAGAATCACAGAATAAATTTAAGGTATCTTGTTTGTTGATATGTACTTTACCGTATGCTTTTACTTCTTTTGTTTTGGCATAAAAATAAGCTGAATCGCAGTACATTGTGTTACCTTGATACTTGAAATTCACATTACCAATCAATCGCTGTGCACCTGTTTTTTCGTTGTATTCGAGTTTTTCAGCACCAGGCAATAATTCCAACAAATCTTTTTGAGCCCATGAAGTAATGGAGCATAAAAAAAATGCGCCAAGGAATGACGCAAGTTTTGATATGTTTTTTATTTGTTTCAAAATTCGATTTACAGATGCAAATTTAGCAATAATTAAGCCAAAATTGATTATTAACCGCAAAGAAAAGAAGTTTTGCGCAAAGAAAAAAGAGGTTTTGGAAAAGGTCTTTAAGATTATATGTCAATTGATGCGTTTTCCATCTTTATAATTTCGGCATTTAATTACTTTTCCTTGTTTATCATATTTAAAAGAATAACCGTTAAGTTTATTATTTTTGTAGAATGCTTTAAATTTCAATTCTCCAGTTGAATAGTATTCTAAATATTCGCCCTCCGTTTTTCCTTCAATATTATTATATTCATTTTTTTTGTTCCCATTTTTAAAGTAACCAAGATAACGCCCATGGTCAATTGCTTTTTTTGTCTCCAAATAACATTTCATTTTACCATTTCTGTAATACGAAATATAAATACCTGTATTATTACATTTAGTTTCTAGCGAAAAAATATTATGATACGTAGCAAAGCGAAGAGTTTTTACTTCGTGAAAGTCAAATTTTATTATACTTGAATCATTTATATAGACTATATAAAAACTAGATTTAAGTTTCCCTGACTTATAATGAACATTATTTTTTGAAGCAAATAAAGTGTCGTGTTTAAATAGTTCAGTGTATATTGTATCACCATTTTTTTTTAAATGATAATTGAATCCATTATATTCACCCTTATCAAAGACTTGTTTTAATTTTATATTTCCGTTACTATAATACTCAATACATTCCCCATTCAAGTTACCATTTAATATTGTATATTCTTGGCTTGTCTTTCCATCAACATTTGTGTTTACATGTTTCCCTTCACTTTCACCTTTAAACTGAGCATTAATAGGGTTTTGTGAAAAAGAAGAGGTGCAGAATAAAATAGAAATAATAAAAATAGATTTCATCATAGCTTATTAATGAAAAAGAGCAGAATTAACCTGCTCTTTTTTAGTATCCTTGTTCGTGTAAATCATTGTGTTCATTGCGAAAAACTTAGCGCACTTTGCGTTCCGAAAAAATTAAACTGCCAACACTCTGTTATCAAGCGTTTGCTTTCTATCTGGTCCAACAGAAACAACTGTAATTGGAACTTCCAATTCTTTTTCCAAATAAGAAATGTAATCGTGTAAGGCTTGAGGAGCATTTTTCATACTGTCCAATTGCGTTAAATCACAATTCCATCCTTCCAATTCTTTATAAATTGGTTTGATTTCAATTCCTTCGATATCGTAAGGCATGTAGTCGTATAATTTACCGTCGATTTCATAATGTGTACACACTTGAATTTTCTTGAAAATACTTAAAACATCCGCTTTCATCATAGATAATTCAGAAACTCCGTTAATCATGATGGCATATTTCAAAGCTGGTAAATCAATCCAACCACATCGACGAGGTCTTCCTGTTGTTGAGCCAAATTCACGACCTTCTTTACGCATTTCTTCACCAACTTCTTCTAACAATTCGGTAGGGAATGGTCCACTTCCAACACGTGTGCAATATGCTTTAAAAATTCCGATAACTGAACCAATTTTTGTTGGAGCAACTCCTAAACCAGTGCATGTTCCTGCAGTGATTGTGTTAGACGAAGTTACAAATGGGTATGAACCGAAATCGATATCTAACATTGTACCTTGAGCGCCTTCAGCTAAAACTTTTTTCCCTGCTTTCAATTGTTGATTGATAAACAATTCACTATCGATGCAAGTCAACGTTCTCAATAATTCAATCCCTTCAAAAAATGCTGGTTCTAATTCGCTTAAATTGTATTCAAAACCATCAAAATGCTTCAACATTCCAGTGTGTTTGTCTACTAAAGCTTGGTATTTTTCTTTGAATTTTGGAGAAAAAATATCACCAATTCTCAAGCCATTACGACCAGTTTTATCCATATAAGTTGGTCCGATACCTTTTAAAGTAGAACCAATTTTGTTTTTTCCTTTTGCTGTTTCTGAAGCGGCATCTAACAATCGATGTGTTGGTAAAATTAAATGCGCTTTTTTAGAAATCAACAAATTCTTTTTAATGTCTAAGTTGAATGGAGCCAATTTTTCAATTTCTTTTTGAAAAACTACAGGGTCAATCACTACACCATTCCCGATGATGTTCAATACATTAGATCTGAAAATTCCAGATGGAATCGTATGTAAAACATGTTTAATACCTTCGAATTCTAACGTGTGACCAGCATTTGGACCACCTTGAAAACGTGCGATAATATCGTATTGAGGTGTTAAA
>JBKCGI010000224.1:0-3174 GCA_046303515.1 Flavobacteriia bacterium
ACTTAAAGAAACAGGAATTGTAAATGTTTTGAGAGCAGGAATCTGGAAACCTAGAACAAATCCGGGTGGCTTTGAAGGTCCTGGTACGAGAGGTCTTGCTTGGTTGTTGAAAGCAAAAACACTCACAGGCTTGAAAATTGCGACAGAAGTCGCGACAGAAAAACACGTTGAAGATGCCCTACATTTTGATGTTGATATCCTTTGGATTGGAGCTAGAACAACCGTAAATCCTTTCAGTGTTCAAAACATTGCAGATGCCTTGAAGGGTTCTAAAGCAACTGTCCTTATAAAAAACCCTGTAAATCCAGATTTAAAGTTATGGATTGGAGCTCTAGAACGACTTCAAAAAGCAGGTATAGAAAATATTGGACTTATTCACAGAGGTTTTTCGTCATATGGTAATTCGCAATATCGAAATGCCCCAATTTGGCAAATTCCAATTGAGATGAAAAGACTATTCCCTGAAATCCCGATGATTTGTGACCCGTCTCATATTTGCGGAAATAGAACTGATCTGGCTGCAATTTCACAACAAGCTCTTGATTTAGACTATCAAGGTTTAATAATTGAGTCTCATTTTAATCCAGATGAGGCTTGGACCGATAAAGACCAGCAAATTACACCGAAAACTTTAAAAGAAATTTACGACCAACTAATTTGGAAAACAAATTCTAACAATTTATTAAATTTTCAAAATGAATTGGATTTATTAAGGGAACAAATTAATCTATACGACGACGAATTATTGAGTTTAATTTCTTCACGAATGAAAATTTCCGAAAAAATTGGAAAACTCAAAAGAGATAATGCTGTTACCGTACTTCAATCATCAAGATGGAATGAAATCCTTGAAAGAATGCTCCAAAAAGGCGAAAAATTGGATTTAAGCAATGATTTCATAAAAGCATATATGGAAGCACTCCACGTAGAAAGTATTCGTATTCAAGAAGTTATTAAAGAATTATCATAAATGGACATCAACATCTACCCTAGCTCAGAAATTAAAGGTGAAATTACGATTCCTGCCTCTAAAAGTGTCTCCCAAAGAGCACTTGCCTGCGCCCTGATAGTTAAAGGAAAAACTAAAATTTATAATTTAGGAGAATCCGAAGATGAACTAGCTGCACTTGATATCTTAAGACAAACAGGTGCAGTTATTAATAAGTTTGAAAATTGCACTGAAATAATTAGTTCAGGAATCGAAAAACTTGAAAACTTAAAAGTAAACTGCAATGAATCTGGTTTATCATCTCGCATGTTCACTCCACTTCTTTCTAACAGCAAAAAGCAGGTTTTATTGAAAGGTGAGGGAAGTTTAGTAAAAAGGCCTATGCATTTTTTTGATGCCCTGATGAAGGAGTTAAACGTTAAATTCATTTCAAATGAAGGAAAACTACCTTTTCACATTAACGGTCCTTTAATTCCAAAGGACATCGAACTTGATGGATCCCTGAGTTCACAATTTATCACTGGGGTAATATACGGGTATGTCGCTTCTCCTTATTTGACAAATGAAAAAATCACAATTCTCAACCCTACAAGTATTCCATATATTGAGTTAAGCCTAACTGTCTTGAAAGAATTTGGTGTGGATTTAAAATTAGAAAACAACCAAATTAAATTTAACGGCCCTTACCAACTGAAAGAAACTGAAATTAACATTGAAGGAGATTGGAGTTCTGCTTCTTTTTTCTTAGTGCTTGCCGCAATAAATGGTGAACTGAAAATTAACAATCTAAATTCAAACTCAAACCAAGCAGACATTGCAATTTTGAAGGCTTTGAAAGATTATGGCGCTCAAATTGACCAACAAGAAAATAGCGTTTTCATTCGAAAAAACAAAGCAAATCCATTTGTATTTGACTCAACCCATTGTCCAGACTTATTTCCTCCCCTTGCTGTTTTGGCATGCTTTGCTAATGGAACATCTACCATAAAAGGTGTACATCGCTTATTTGCCAAAGAAA
This sequence comes from Flavobacteriia bacterium, assembly GCA_046303515.1. Taxonomy (GTDB): domain Bacteria; phylum Bacteroidota; class Bacteroidia; order Flavobacteriales_D; family Crocinitomicaceae; genus M2408. The sequence goes on from JBKCGI010000224.1 coordinate 1,968, forward strand.
GTAACAGAGCGATTGCAATTCAAGAAGAACTTGGAAAAATGGGAGCAAAAATCACCATAGAAAACGATGAAATGCATATCGAACCAATATTTTATGCAAAACCTGCCATCATAAACCCACATGGAGATCATCGCATTGCTATGGCCGCGGCCATACTTGGCTCTCGAGCAACCAAATACATCTCCATTGAAAACGCCAAAGTTGTAAACAAATCCTTCCCTAGTTTTTATAAACTCCTTAAAAACGTAAAGGAAGACAACTTTTTTTCAATTCACTAAACACAAAATCACTAAATTTTAAAATGGAAAAAGATTCAAATATCAAACAAATTAAAAAACTACTTGTTGCAAATCGCGGAGAAATTGCAATTCGAGTATTTAGGGCTGCAGCCGAACTTAAAATAAAAACAGTTGCTGTTTACACTTACGAGGATCGTTACTCCTTACATCGTTACAAAGCAGATCAGAGTTTTCAAATTGGTGATGAAAGTGAACCCTTAAAACCATACCTTGACATTGAGACAATTATCCAAATCGCTAAGGATAATGAAGTTAACGCTATTCATCCTGGATATGGGTTTTTATCCGAAAATGTGAATTTCGCCAAAAGATGTAAAGAGGAAGGAATCATTTTTGTTGGTCCGTCAGCAGAAGCTATGGAACAATTAGGAGACAAAGTGGCTGCCAAAATAGTGGCAAAAGCAGTAAACGTTCCCCTTATTCCAGACAGCAATATTAAATTATCCGCACTTCAAGATGCCGAGATCGAAGCGCTCCGCATAGGATATCCAATCATGTTAAAAGCTTCTGCTGGTGGAGGAGGAAGAGGAATGCGCGTTGTTCAAAATGAAAGTGAATTGAAAAATTCATTCAATGACGCTAAAAATGAAGCCTTAAAAGCTTTTGGGGACGACACCGTTTTCATTGAAAAATTTATTGAAAATCCAAAACACATTGAAGTACAAATATTGGGCGACAATCATGGAAACATCGTTCATCTTTTTGAAAGAGATTGTTCAGTTCAACGTAGATTCCAAAAAGTTATCGAAATTGCTCCTTCTATTTTGAAGCAAGAAACAAAAGATAAATTGTATCAATATGCTATCGACATCGCAAAACATGTTCACTACAGCAACGCTGGTACAGTTGAGTTTTTAGTTGATTCCAGTGAAAATATTTACTTTATCGAAGTTAATCCAAGAATACAA
>JBKCGI010000225.1:0-3469 GCA_046303515.1 Flavobacteriia bacterium
GGATAGCTATCGGGACTTAAAGTCTAATTTACTTAACCAATTCCATTTCTGAAATTAAGTTTGTAGCTCCAAAACATTTGTCGATAATCCATAATGTATTACGGATATCTAAATTGATTGTACGTTGTAAATTTGGTTCAAAGAAAATATCTCCAGACATTGCTTCCCAGTTTCCGTCGAAAGCAGTTCCTATCAATTGACCTTTTCCGTTGATAACTGGTGAACCAGAGTTACCACCTGTGATGTCATTGTTTGACAGGAAGTTTACTGGCAATTTACCTGTTTTTTTGTCGGCATATTGTCCGTAATCTTTTTTCAAGGCAACTGCTTTCATACGAGGATCAACATTAAATTCAGGATTGTTTGGATCTTCTTTGGCTAAAACACCATCGTAATCCGTTACGAAATCCATGTATTTCCCTTCGTTAGTTGTATAAGGTAAAACGTTTCCATATGTTAAACGCATAGTTGAGTTTGCATTTGGATAAAATGTTTTCTTTGGTTGCATTTCACGAACTGCTTTTACGAATAAACGCATTGCACGTGTTAATTTTTCGTTTGCTTCTTTGATTTTTGCGTCAGACATTGCATTTTGGTAAGCTTGGTCTAAATCTTTAATCAAAATATACAATGGATCGTTAGTTAATGTTTTTTCGTCGTAGTTTGCAGCAAAAGCTTCATATCTTGCTTGATTTGTGAAGATAGAATATGCTTTCAAACGCGCTATAAATGAAGGTAAACTTTCTTCAGTTAATTGTTGCGCTAAACCAACTCTTTGTGCAGTAGGAATATCTTTTAGATACATTTTAAGAACTTCTTCTAAAGTTTCCAATTCGATACTCATGTTTTTCTCAGTAAAGAAAGCTTTGCCTTGTTCCATGGCAGCTTCACGAATCATTTTTGAACGATCAGCGTTTCCTTTTTTAGCAGCATCAACACCTGCTTTGTAAGTCATCACTAAAGCATTGATGTCTACTTGACGAACAAATTCACTTTGATAAACTTTCAAGTTGATAATAGCATTTGTTGTTTGATATGCTTTTTCAATATCAGTTAAGATGTTATCGTATTCAGCTTTACCAGTTGCATATTTTATAAAATCAGCCTCAATTAATCGTTTTTTATCGGCAACTTTGTTGTTTTTCAATTGCTCTGATTGACCGATAAAATATTTCCAGTAGTTAGCAACGGAAGCGTATTTAGAAGAGTATTTCAAACGTACAGCAACATCTTTGTCCATGTACTTTTTCATGATTTCTAATTTCTTAGCACGAACGTCAACAATTTTTGGTTGCTCTAAAGAAATTGCTTGTTCAACACCATAAGAAGTTAAGAAGCGGTTTGTTCTTCCTGGGAAACCCATCACCATTGCATAATCATTTTTTTGAACACCAGCCAAAGAAATTGGTAAGCTGTGACGTGGTTTCATTGGTTGATTGTTTGCACTGAAATCCGCAGGTTTGTTGTCTGCACCAGCGTAAACTCTAAACATTGAGAAATCTGCAGTATGACGAGGCCACATCCAGTTGTCTGTGTCACCACCAAATTTTCCAGCAGATTGAGGAGGTGTTCCAACCAAACGCACATCTTTAAATGTTTCTTTTACGAATAAGTAAAATTCATTTCCATCGTAGAAATCACGCACGAAAGCTTCGTAATGTGTTCCAACAACTGCATCTTTTTCTAAAACTGCAGCAATTTCTCTGATTTTCGCAGAACGTTCTTCAGTAGTCATATTTGGTTTTAATTCCTTAGCTATAGTTGCTGTTACATCTTCGATACGAATAATGAAAGTAGCAGTTAAACCTGGTACAGCAATTTCTTCTGCTAAAGATTTCGCCCAGAAACCATTATCTAAGTAGTTTTTCTCAGGAGTAGAAGCATCTGCAATTGCATCGTAACCACAGTGGTGATTTGTAAGAATCAAACCTTTTTTAGAGATGATTTCACCTGTACAAAAACCTCCAAAAGAAATAACAGCATCTTTTAAAGAAGAGTTATTGATGGAATACAATTGTTCTTGCGTCAATTTCAAGCCATGTTTTTTCATGTCTTCATAGTTTCTTCCAAGCATAAATGGAAGCCACATTCCTTCGTCAGCCTTTGCAATTGTTGTGCTCAGGATGATTGCTACAAATAAGTATAATTTCAATTTCATTATTATTGTTTTTAAATCGGGGTAAAAATAAGATTTTTTCGTGGAAGAAAATTACCGCTTGTGTAATAATTACGATTTTGATTTAAAAGAATATAAAACTTGAGTAAATGATTGTGAGAAAAGTAATGTAAAGCCTATTTCACTTGTAAACTCTCAATTTTGGCATTTTTTTTAAAAAGGAAGGAATTTTTAGTTTTGGATTATCAAACATTTCCAAATACAAGAGATTGTCTAATTCAGTTAAACCTTCAGGTATTTTTTCAATATTATTAGAACTTAGACATAAATTCTTCAGATTTTTGAGAAACTTAATTGATTCGGGTAAAATTGTAAGGTTGCATGCAGCTAAATTTAGTTTTACTAAATTCAAACAATCTTTTAAAACAATCAAAATTTGATCTAGATTCAAATCAGCAATTTCTTGGATCATGATCTCTTCAAGATTAAGGCATTCTCTTATTTCGTGCGGTAATGAAACGGATTTACCTTTTCCAATCATAATAATTTTGAGATTTAATAAATTATTTATTGTTTTAGGAAAAATGTAATTTAAATTTGAATCTCCTTTCAAATATATTAATTCCAAATTTTCAAGTTCAAAAATTACATCTGGAATTTTGTTAAAACCATAAATATCAGCTCCAAGAATTTTTAAGTTTTGTAATTTTCTAATTTTTTCAGAATTATTATTGAATTCAAAATCTGATAAATTAATTTCAACAATTTTAGAAAGAGCGAAGTCATTAATTTCATTAAACTTGATTAGAGTTCTAGTAATTTGCAAAACTTCAAGATTTTCTAATTTATTTATAGTAGGAGGTAGTTTTGAGATTCTATTATCTGAAAAATCTAAGTCATTTAGTTTTTTAAAAATTGAAAAATCAATATTTAGATCTGTTAAGTTATTGTTTGAAAAATTTATTTTTTCTAAAAATTTAAGATTTTCTAAGTCCTTATCGATGTTCTGCAACTTACAATCATATATACTTATTACCCTTAATTTTCTTAATTTAAAAATAGACTGTGGGATGGAATATAAGTTTGAAATACCACCAATTTCCAAAATTTCTAAATTACGAAACTTAGTGAAATCAAAATTAATATCAGGAAGACTATTATCAACTGTTAAGTGATAAACATCATCATAATTATTTTCAAGTTGACTGAAATAAAAATGCTCTAGCTTTTCGATTTACTATAATTTCATCGACAATATAATACAGAAACGTTCGAAATTTTTTGTTGTCTTTGACACGAGGAGCTTTATCTTGATCATACCAATCCATAGACTCCCTTCGAACATTAGTAACA
>JBKCGI010000226.1:0-75331 GCA_046303515.1 Flavobacteriia bacterium
GCGTCAAGTTTTAGAAGTCATGCGACAACCTTTAGAAGATCGTATTGTTACAATTTCACGCGCAAAATTTACGGTAGATTATCCAGCTAGTATTATGTTGATAGCGGCAATGAATCCTTGTCCGTGTGGGTATTACAATCACCCAGATAAAGAATGCACTTGTGGTTCAGTTGTAGTACAGAAGTATCTTAACAAAATTTCTGGTCCATTACTAGATAGAATTGATTTACATGTGGAAGTTGTTCCTGTTTCGTATGATGAATTGGTGACTGAAATTCCAGATGCAGAAACAAGTTTCGATATTCGTCAACGGGTAATTCAAACAAGATTAATTCAAGAAAAACGTTTTTCGAATGATTTAGGTGTACACTGCAACGCCCAAATGACAAGTCAAAATTTACAGCAGCACTGTAAAATTGATGAATCAGGAAATGCACTTTTAAAAAGAGCCATGGATAATTTAGGTTTGTCAGCTAGGGCCTATGATCGCATATTAAAAGTAGCACGTACGATTGCGGACATTGATCGTTCAGAAACGATACAAACAAATCATTTAGCAGAAGCTATTCAGTACAGAAGTTTAGATAGAAGTGGTTGGGCAGGATGATGCAGAAAAAAATATAAATTCCTTCATTAATACTAAAGAAAGAATGTAGATATCAAATAGCATTAAATCTAATTTGAAGTTGACATTTGAAACTAAATAATTTGAATAAATAAACCGAAGAGTAAAATTTCTATCGGTTTATTTTTCGAGATAAAAAGTTTTGTAGGAATTTATCTGAGATTTATTATTTAAATTTCTTCTTTATTAAATTGCTCGCACCTTAATTATAAATGACGTTCCGTCCACTCGATAATATTTATCTATGGTAGAATAAAAATTAAAAAAATATTTAATTGGATTAAATGTACCAATCTCAAAATTAGAATTATCCTGAATTAATTCGGTATTACATTTTGATTTTAAGGGTACTAGTGATAATAATGGCAATTGGGCAAGTTCTTGTTCACTTTTGGTAGAGATGATAATTGTAACTTGATCGACTAATTCTTTATAGTTTTCAATATCCGTTGGCGTAAAGTCTGGGCAATTTTTAAAAATCTCTTGTAAAAATAGCTCCGTTTTTGAAGTGCTAATTGGTAATATAACGTCTGTGCCTTGACTGAAACAAAATGTACTGGCAAGAAGTACAAAAAAAAGTATTATTTTTTTCATTTTTTATTTTATTAATGATTATTAATATCTTCGTTCAATAGTACCATCTGTGTACATATAGAGTTTTATCCCTTGAGATTCTTGATCTACCTCTTGACCCATGACGTTTGTAATTTTTAAAAGAGTTTTTTGAATCTCTGTGTTGTCAACAATAATTATTTCTGAATTCTTTGTTGTTCCATCAACGTCTATTTGGATGATTTGATAATAATTTATCTCCTCTCGAGCTGTTTTATCGAGATATTGGTATTTATTATTTGCATTAAAAAATCCATCTGACGTTATGTTTTCTATTGTTTCCCAACTAAAATCATTTGTTCTTCGTTCAATTTTATAATGTGAAACATTCATTTCATGAACAACTTCCCAATTTAGTAAGTTCTCGTGTCTTGAAATTTTTTGCCCTCCGAAATAAATAAAATCACCCCCAAGTAAAATATTACAATCACAAGAACCGGTACCCCCAGTTTGGCTAAAAAAGATTTCACCTAGTTGATCTGAGTAATTTGTAAGTACGACTAAGTAATAGTCCCCGACAACTGCCGCTGGAGGAGTTGATTGTCCTGTTTTTCCTGCTGGACCGCTCGCGCCACCACAATTGGAATTACTACCGCCAAGTAATCCAATTCCAAGTGTTTCTGTCGGTGAAGGATCAAAGCTAGATTGAATGGGTGCTGCTCCTGCTGCAACACTACTACAACCACTATTCAGATCATTGAAAGGTCCCCACAATGCAAAGTCAACATCTATACCTGTGCCGTTAGTTCTTTGTTGTGAAATAGATAAATTTAATGTACCAGCAGTACCAATTTTCATAAAATACCAAGCAGGATTTGGGACAGTATTTAAACATGCGTAATTGGGACCAGATGGAGCGGCTGTTCCAGTTGCATTGGGGAATTCATATGCAGTAGTAGAACAAAAAGGTTCTGCAACATCACATATACTTGGGCCAGTTGCGATAGGAGGTGGAGTTCCCACACAAATATCAAACGTAGTATTTTGACCTGCGGCAGACCAACTAAACATTCTCACCTTATATGTTTGACCTGCAGTAAGGCCTGTTAAATCAGTAGATCCGGAATATTCACGACATGAAATTTGCGAAAGTGAAGCACAAGCCCCACTATAAACAGACATTAAAATATCTGTAGTTGTATTATCTACATTTGTACCAAGCACATTATCAAATCCAATTTTGTGAGCTTCGCCTGTTGCGGTAAATTCAAACCAAACATCATCATTTGGTGTACCAGTGCATGTTCCTAATGGCTGTCCTGATGCATTAGCGAATTGAACTGTTCCATTTGTTTCAACACCGCATGCTAAATCAGAATTGACCGTTAATGAAGTTGCACTTGAACATTCATCATTGACAGGAGGTGGATTGCAAACTCTAGAAATTGAGAATCCTCCAACATTTGTAGATGTCCCAGGTGATGCGTTATGAGCAATATATACAAAGTAAGTAACTCCAGAAGATGCAGAAAAAGTGTAAGTTTCAGTGCTTGTGGCAGTACTTCCACTTGCAGTTTTAATAAATGATTTAGAGGCACAAGTACCTGAAAAAACAGTAAATTCAAGATTATAAGTTGAGGAATTAGGAACAACGGTGATGGTTGTAGAAACTCCTGTGCCAATAAATGAATACCAAACTCCATAATTACTAGTTGATGCACTTGGAATTCCATGAGCAACACCTGACGTCCCTACAGTTGTACCAGCAAGATTTGTTGTTGGACATGGTAAAGCACCTGGCGATGCGCATGTCGCCTGCCCGAAAATCAAACTAAAATTAATTAAAAATACAATAATTGTAAATAGCTTTTGCATAAAATTGTTCCAGTTAAAAATTAATATGAATGAACATAATTTTTGTAAACAACAAGGTGATTGTTATTTCTGAAAGCAAAGTTAGCTAATGTGGAATCACTTAATTAAAAGTACACGTTCGAATACATGTATTCAAACCCATAAAGTCCGATAACGAGTAGGAATACGTGTAGTCGAACACTTTCTAAGAGCTATGAATATTTAAACGCTTAATTGATTAGTGCTTATTTAAGTGCAGATTCTCTGAAATATGAAGGTGTTATTCCTGTAATTTTCTTAAAAAAAGTATTAAAGGATGACTTTGAATTGAACCCAACTGAATTTGCAATTCCTTCAATCGAATAATTTTCGTATGCTTTATTTATGAGTAAAATACGTGCTTCTTTTACACGGTATTCATTTATAAAGTTGTAAAAATTTTTTTCAAATTTTTCATTAATGATTTGTGAAACATATCTTGGATAAACCTCCAATTCTTCAGCAACTAAAGCCAAGGTTATATCGGGATTAAGAAAAGGCTTTTTTTCATCCATTAATGCCAGCAATTTTTCGAGAAGTTCTTCCTTTTGTATCTCGTCCAAACTAGAACTAGTATACTTTATTGTTTCATCATTTTTGTGAATCAACTTAGGTTTTGATACATCAATAATTAATTCCTTTTTCGTTAATTCCAGATTTGTTTTAGCAAGAATTTTGGAAGCCCTATTTTTTTGTTGATATTGAAAGATAGCTATAGTAAGAATCACTATTGTAACAATGAGTAAACTAATTAATGAAATGAGTGCTTTTTTCTGCGAACTTATGATTCTTTCGTGATGGATAATTTCTTGTTCCTTTTTTGCAATTTTATATTTTGATTCAATATCACCAAGCATTCTTGAAACATCTTTATTTGTAAGGCTATCTTTTAAGATATGATGATTTGTTAGAAATTTTATGGACTCCTCAAATTTGCCTTGCTTTTTTAATGTTTCAGATTTCCCCTTATAAATATCACTTATAATATCTAAAAAATGAAATGATTTTGCAACTTCCAAACCTTTGTCATAAAAATAATTAGCTGAATCTAATTTATTAAGTCCAAGAAAAACATTTGCAAGCTGAACAAGTGACGTTGCCTGCCCTCTAGTGTTGTTCATTTCCCCTTGCATCTTAATTGCAAGTCTTAGATTTTTAATAGCTTTTTCATGTAAACCCATTTTATTGAATACAATTCCTCTTCTCTGATACACTGCTTGTTTTATGTGGTTGAGCCTCCATTTTTCAGCTACATTAAAAGCTGTATCTAAATATGCTAAAGCTTTATTGTTGGAACCCAAATTGTAGTAAATAGTACTTATATTTATATATCCCATTACAACAGGAAGCTCGTTTGGCAAACTTTTTCTCATTGAAATGGTTCTCAACAAAAGAGGTAAGGCCTTTTCATATTCTTCCTGGACATTATAAATATATGCAACATCATTTAGCATGAGTACTAAAAGCTTTCTATCTTGGAATTTTTCAGCCATTTTTAATCCTTTTAAAAAATAGTCAAGTGCTGTTTTGTATTTTAAGCCATAACTATATGAAATTCCGATGGAAGAGTAAGTGTTGATAATCCCAGAGGTATCATGTAACAAGATGAAAATAGGCAAGGCTTTTTCAGCCACTTTAATTGCTTTTTGATAATTGCCTGTATTGTTAAAAATGACACTTTTGCGCTGATATGCTAAGGCCAATTCTTTGTTGTTATTTGATGAAATAGATAATGAAATTGTTTGATCTAAATAAGTTAATGCACTATCTGGGTAGTAATTTAAAATTTGTTCAGCCATCTCATTTAATAAACTGATTCTTTTTTTTACTGATATATTTTTTTTAAGAAGTAAAGCAATTGAATCTGTTTTCTGTTGAGAAAAACCTGAAATACTTGGTAAAGTTATAAAAGTAATAAGCATCCAAGAGCAATAAAAATGCTTTAAATAGCTCAAAATAGGCTTTTTTAATTTGAAAAACATAAATTATTATGATTGGAATTTACCATGGCGAAGTTAGTCAAATTCTTTTAGTAAAGATATAATTATTACGAACTAAACAATCCTAAAAATTTAAAGGTGTAATAATTTCTGATGAGAAATCAGAAGGTTATTTAAGAAAAATCCTTCGTTCCATTATCCTTCTGTGTTCTCAAAGAAACAAAAATCAAAGTCAAAACAGCTAGAGGAATTGAAATAATACTTGGGTTATCTAGAGGGATAATCGCTTCTTTTGGTAAATAACCATATTTCTCAAACATTGTCGGCGAAAGAGAAATAATCGTAATGGAAGAAACAATTCCCATGATGATGGACCAAGAAATTCCTTTTGCTGTGGTTTTTTTCCAAAATAATAGAAATAGAATCGCTGGTAAATTTGCGGAAGCAGCTACAGCGAAAGCTAAGCCAACTAGAAAAGAAACATTCATTCCTTTGAACAAAATTCCAAGTAAAATGGCGACTGCACCAACAGAAATGGCAGCAATTTTTCCAGCTTTTACTTTGGCTTTGTCTGTCAGTTGAACTTGCATGTATTTATCCATGATGTCATGTGCAATTGCACCTGAAGAAGCTACAATTAAACCACTTACAGTTCCTAAAACTGTTGCAAAGGCAATGGCAGAAATGATTGAAAACAAACCAACGCCAAAGTATTTTGCAAGCAATGGAGCTGACATATTACTGCTTTCAACATCCAAAACGCCGTTTACCATCGAACCTAAGCCCATGAATAAAGTCAACATGTAGAAGAAACCAATTGCTGTGATGGCTACAATGGTTGATTTTCGTGCCGCTCGCGGACTTGATACCGTGTAATAACGAATTAAGATATGCGGTAGGGCAGAAGTTCCTAAAAACAGTGCCAGCATCAAGGAAACGAAATTCATTTTGTCCCAAAATGTTGAACCCTTTGAAATTTTGAGTAATAATCCAGGTTTAAGAATTTCAGATCCTTTAGTGGGGTTTTGGAACCAAACTGTTATTTTGTCTTTCCCATCGTTAAAGGATTTTTTTGTGAAACGGACTACCTCACTGTTTTTAATCGTTTCAAGAAATTTAAATGGTCCAAGAGCCCCAGTTTTTTCAACTTCTTTTCCGTCCACAATGATTTGGCTTAAATGCCCGACTTGAAAGAATTTGTTGTCTTTTTTTGGAGCACCATTGTACAATTTTTCGCCAGATGAAGTTTCCGTTATGGAAAGCATTTCGTCTAGATAATAATGATTTTTACTTTCGCTTAATTTATACCAATTATTCGTTTTGTCTTTGATAAATTTATTTCCCTCAAAATCAATTATTTTGATAATTTCTAATTCAGGAGTTGAAATTTCATCATTTTGCACTTTTGCCTCTATTTTTTTGAATTCATGATAGTTTTCATTTGGTTTTAGTGACAAACCATTGTTTAAAATGTAAATCGTTAAAATGAGTGAGAACAAAACGAGTAATGCCCCTTTTATGAATTGTACATAAGTGGTGGAAGTCATTCCTGCGGTGGCCACGATAAAAATTACGATAGAACCAACAATCAAGACTCCAGCCCAATGCGGTAAACCTAATAGCGGTACAACAATGTCTCCTGCACCAACCATTTGAGGAATTAAGTAAAAAATGGATACAATTAAAGTGCTAATTGCTGCAGTCAATTTGATAGCTTTCGAATTAAAACGCGCATCTAAGGCATCTGCAAAAGTATATTTTCCGAGTTTTTTGAGTGGTTCAGCAACCAGAAAAAGCGCAACAATCCAACCTGCTAGATATCCAATGGAATACAAAAAACCATCGTAACCTGAATAGGCTATCATTCCACAAATCCCTAGAAATGACGCAGCAGAAAGATAATCTCCAGCGAATGCAATTCCGTTTACAAACCAATGGATATTTCCTCCAGCGGCATAATAATTAGCTGCGGATTTTGTTTTCCGTGCATAATAAAAAGATAAACCCAATACTAAGCCAACGATGAAAATAAAAATAATGATGGCTAAATTCGATACTTCGTAAGTCATAAGTTATTTGTTTAATTCATCTTCTAGTTTGGAGCAAAAATAATTATAGACAAAACCCATAATGATTGCTAAAATAATCAGTGCAAAACCATAAACGATAGCCACATTTTGTCCAGCAAGTAATTCCATTCCCATCCATTCGGGTTTTAGCAATCCTATTACTACAAAGCCAGCATAGATAAAAGTATAAACAAAAAAGAGTTTTACTCCTAACTTAGCTTTCCGTGGGGCAGCCTTGTCTTCTTGGTTTTCGGAAGCGGGTTCGTGCAACATGATTTAATTTTTTAGTTATCCAAACATACTTATTTTTTATGAAATATGCTAATCTTAAATTTAGTCTTCTTTGTAAATATCGTATTTTTCAAATTTCACTTTGCCAAAATCTTTTTTTGTAAGGATTTCTTGTTCAGCTTTTTCTGGATCACTAGTGTGAAAGCTTGAAGATTCAATTTGATAAAGAAACCATTCATTTTCACTTTCTGGAAACTTGAATGTAATATTTTTTGACCATCTCCAGTTACTTCCTCCAAAATGCGTTATTGTAAAACTTCCTTTTTCTAAGGTAATTCCTGTAAATGGATCTCCCATCATTCCGCCACAATCTACACAATAGACAGCATTGTCATTTCTTTTAATTTGTTTAAAAGTACCATCTTGTTGACCAATTAAAATTATCAAAGGTCTTTTTTCAGGGTGTTCGTTGACGTCTGAAGTTTTTTCTTCGTCTATTTTTTTTAAGACAAAAACATAATCTTTGTATTCGTCTAAATTCAAATTACCAGAAGCAGAATCTAAAAGCGCATAATTTTTGGGTATGAAATCTTTTAAATTAAGCTTGAAGCTTATTTTATTTTCTTGTTCTTTAATTTCATTATGTATAATCGTATTTTTTGAACTTGATTCAAGAGATTGTTTATTTTGAAGACTTTCATTTTCTTTTGAATCACAGGAAAATACTAGAATTATCAAAAAGGTTAGTAGAATGTAGTAAATTTTTTTCATTTGGCATTTATAGATTTTAATCCAAATGTAGCAAAAAAAGTCGTCCGAAAAACGAACGACTACTATTTTTCCTTAGGCTTCTTTCTATTATCAAATAAATTTAATACAATCAATTGTTTTTCATCAAATCTGTAAAATAAACTTACCTGTTTGACTAAAACTAAACCTTTAATTTGTTTATGTTCTCGAATTGTTGAACCAATTTCAGGGAATTCAGCTACTAAATCTAAGGTTTTAAAAACATTGTGTGCGAATTTGGAAGCAGTATTAAATCCAAATTCATCTTGTAAATAAACTAAAATTCTATCGAAAGACTGTTCAGCTTTTTTATTCCACTTGATTCTTAAAGCCATTTAGCATATTTCTTTTTTACATCCTCATTTGAAAGTAAATTAGATTCAATAAAACTCTCTTCAAATGAAAGAAGTAGTTCTTCTTGTTCACTTTTTGAAAGTTTATCCCACATACTATCTTTCTTTTTAGAAATGTTTTGGACTAATAAATCATAAAAAATTTTGAGTAAATTTTCATTTTCAATTGTGTCAATTAACAAATGAATATCTTTTTTTATGTCGATGGCTTTCATGAATATCGAGTTTTAAACAAATTTACTGAAAAAAATGTAATAAACAAAAAAAGTCGTCCGAAAACGAACGACTTTTATATTTTGAAGATTCAAAAAATATATTTTAAGAATTATCCCGATTTTAACTTTGTTAATCGGGATAAGTTCGATTACGCATTTTTTTTCAAAAATACTATCTCACTTATTTCCCTGAACGCTTACGTTCAGCTTCTTTCAATAAGATTTTTCTAATTCTTAAGTTTTGTGGCGTAACTTCTACGTACTCGTCACCTTGGATGTACTCCAAACACTCTTCCAAAGAAAAGATTTTTGGTGGAGCTAAACGTACTTTTTCGTCAGCACCAGAAGAACGCATGTTAGACATTTTTTTAGTCTTTGTAACGTTCACACACAAATCTCCAGCTCTTGAGTTTTCACCAATTACTTGACCTTCGTAGATGTTTTCGTTTGGTGCAACAAAGAATTTACCTCTGTCTTGTAAGTTATTCAAAGAGAAAGGAATTGAAGTTCCTTGTTCCAAAGAAATCATAGATCCATTTTGACGACCTGCGATTTCACCTTTGTAAGGTTGGTAATCTAAGAAACGGTGATTCATAATTGCTTCACCAGCAGTTTGAGTCAATAAGTAATTTCTCAAACCTATGATTCCACGAGAAGGAATTTCAAAAGTGATGACCATACGCTCTCCTTTTGGAACCATATTTTTCATTTCACCTTTACGTTTTGTAACTGCTTCCACAGCAACACCTGAATGTACTTCTGGTAAATCGATTGTTAATTCTTCGATTGGCTCACATTTCACACCATCGATTTCTTTGATGATAACTTGTGGTTGACCAACTTGCAATTCATAACCTTCACGACGCATTGTTTCAATCAAAACGGATAAATGCAATACTCCACGACCAAAAACTAACCATTTGTCAGCTTTATCTGTATCGTTTACACGTAAAGCTAAGTTTTTCTCTAATTCTTTGTTCAAACGATCTGAAATATGACGAGAAGTTACAAATTTACCTTCTTTACCAAAAAATGGAGAATCGTTAATCGAGAACATCATGCTCATCGTTGGTTCATCCATTTTGATTGTTGCCAATGGCTCAGGATTTTCGAAATCGCAAACTGAATCGCCAATTTCAAAACCTTCAATACCTGTGAAAGCACAAATATCACCTGCTTGAACTGATTCTACTTTTCTTTTTTCAATACCTTCAAAAACAAAAACTTCTTTAATTCTGTGTTTTTCTTGTCTTCCGTCAGCTTTTGCTAAAATAATTTGTTGATTTTCTTTCAATTCACCTCTTGTCAAACGACCGATTGCGATACGACCAACATAAGAAGAATAATCTAAAGACGTAATCAATAATTGTGTATTTCCTTCAGGAATTGTAATAGGAGGGAAGTAGTCCAAAATTGTATCTAACAAAGTTGTAATATCTGTTTTAGGATTTCTCCAATCATCAGACATCCAACCGTTTTTAGCAGAACCATAAACTGTTGTAAAATCTAATTGTTCTTCGTTCGCATCCAATTCAAACATCAAGTCAAAAACTTTCTCGTGAACTTCTTCTGGAGTACAGTTTTCTTTATCAACTTTGTTAATTACCAACAATGGTTTTAATCCCAAAGACAATGCTTTACCAAGTACAAAACGAGTTTGAGGCATTGGACCTTCAAAAGCATCCACTAACAAACAAACACCATCAGCCATGTTCAAAACACGCTCAACTTCACCACCGAAATCGGCGTGACCAGGAGTGTCAATGATGTTAATTTTTGTTCCTTTATACAATACGGATACGTTTTTAGATACGATTGTGATTCCTCTTTCACGCTCTAAATCGTTGTTATCCATAATTAAATCACCTGTCAAACGTTCTCTTTCGTTTTCAACGTTTCCAGCTTCAATCATTTTATCCACCAAGGTTGTTTTTCCGTGATCGACATGGGCAATAATTGCAATGTTTCTAATTTCCATCTTTATTCTTTGTGTAATATCTTTTTGGGTAGTACGGTCGTAACATGTTACGACCCTACCCAAATCCTAATAATTTTTTTTGTATGATGATGATGATCTTCCTTTGAATCCACCGCCTGAACGACTTCCTCTATCTCCATCACTTTTTCTGTCTCCACTTTTGAAACCACCTCTGTCGCTTCCTCCAGAACGAGAACCTCCACTGCTTCCGTAACCTTTATCAAAACGGCCACCTCCGCCACCGAATCCACGGTCACGACCTGAATCACGAGAACCAGAGAAACCTCCGCCTCCGCCACCAGTTCTTGGTCTTGCTTCTGCTTTTTTCTTCGTAATTTCAATGCTAACTGTGTTACCTTCGTAATCAGCTCCATTTACTTTACTCAAAATGTTATCAGCGTGTTCGTTGTCAGCTTCAAAGAATGAGAATGAAGGTAAGATGTCAATTTTACCGATGTTTCCAGAATTTAATCCTGTTTCATCACAAATAACTCTTAATAAACCACCTGGATTTAAACCATCACGTTTTCCGATACTTACGAAGAAACGAGTTTTGTTGGCGTCATCTCTACCAAAAGCAGATCTTTCACCTCTATCTCTTTCACTTCTATCGCTACGCTCACGTCTTTCAGGACGATCAGATCTTTCTCCTCTTTCGGAACGTTCACCTCTTTCTCTTCTGTCAGAATCAGCATTCAAGTCACCAGCTCTTTCGTAATATTCAATAAAACGGTTGAATTCTGCTGAGATGAATTTTTTGATTACTTCCTCTTTTGATAAATCTTCGAAATCAGCCAAAATAGAAGTCATGAATTTTTCAATTTTGTCTTCCTTAACGTCTGTATCTTTGATTTTTTCTATCAAACTAGACAATTGAATCGTACAAATTTCTTCTGGACTAGGAATTTTCCCAACCAAGAAAGTTGTATTGATTTGTCTTTCTATTGCTTTAATTTTGAAATTTTCTCTCGTGTTAATCAAAACAATAGATTGTCCTTTTTTACCTGCACGAGCCGTACGACCTGAACGGTGCGTATAATTCTCGATATCATCTGGTAAATTGTAATTGATAACGTGAGAAATAGAATCAACATCAATTCCACGAGCCGCTACATCTGTTGCAACTAATAATTGCAAAGTTTTGTCACGGAAACGTTTCATTACGTTGTCACGTTGTGCTTGAGATAAATCACCATGTAAAGGTTCAGCGTTGTAGCCATCTTTACTTAGTTTCTCAGCAACTGATTGTGTTTCTTGTCTTGTACGACAGAAAACAACTCCAAAAATATCTGGATTTACGTCAATTAAGCGTTTTAGTGCCGCATAACGATTTGTTTCTTTTACTGAATAATAAATGTGCTCGATATTTACATTCCCTTGGTTTTTAGAACCAATTGAAACTTCCAATGGATCTTGCATGTAATTTTTTGCAATCGCAGCCACTTCTTTAGGCATTGTTGCAGAAAACAACCAAACGTTTTTGTGCACAGGTGTTTTTTCTAAAATGGTATCAATATCTTCTTTGAATCCCATATTTAACATTTCATCTGCTTCATCAAGCACAACACACTCAACTTCACTTAAATTGACAGCACGACGATTGATCAAATCATTCAAACGACCAGGAGTTGCAACAATAATTGTCGCAGTTTTCACTTGTGTCATCTGTTTTCTGATATCTGATCCGCCATAGACCGCTACGATAGAAGTTGCCTTATCGTATTTTGCGTAATTTCCCAGGTCTTTGGTGATTTGCAAACACAACTCGCGAGTTGGGCAAATAATCAATCCTTGTGGGGAGTTGATTCCTGGTTTTACATTGTTCACTAACGGCAAGCCGAACGCTGCCGTTTTTCCCGTTCCTGTTTGCGCTAAACCAACAAAATCACTTTCACTTTGTAACAAGTGCGGAATTGCCTTTTGTTGGATAGGAGTTGGTACATCAAACCCTAAATCGGTAATCGACTTCAGTACCTCACCCCTCAGCCCTAATTCGCTAAAGGTCATATATAATAATAAAATAAAAATTCACTTACCCCCATGGTAAGCGAGCGCAAAGATACGACCTTTTTTCCTTGCTTCGACAAAAGCAGTGAAAATTCGTGAATTATTAACAATTATTTCATTTTGGGATGGGAATTGTTGATAAGTTTGGAGGTAGTTGGAAGTGAGTGGGTTGCCTTTATTTTATTTGTTTGGCAAAAATTAATCATCTATTTTAATTTGTAAATCATCAAGAAGACAAATGATTGGGTACAATTTCTTTATTTGGTCTAAATCATTAAGTCCAGCATTAATAAATTTCCATTTTTTTCCATCAACTGAAATTGCTAGTATTTTTCTGGAAAATGAAAACACTTCTCCTTTATATGTTTGTGTAGCTTTTAATTTTATCATACACTGGTAATTCGAATCACAATAAATAATCTCACCTTTTTCTAATATTTCAAATTCATTTATAGTTCCAAATAATCCTTCTGATTTCTTACAATCTTTAACAAACTCTTTTCTTGATAAATTATTTAAATCTGACAAATGAGTATAAAAATATAAGGCTTTATAATCATTGGACTTCAAAGCATTATTTCTTGAGTGAAAATCTTGCAGCATTTTTAGATTTAAGATATCATTTTTTTGAGTTAAACATAAATTAAAAGTCAATATTGTTATAGCTAAAACTGTGATTTTACATTTCATTGTATATCAGGTATTTAAAAGTGTTTGACAAATTTACGATTTTTATTTTTTTCAATATTAATAAAGCACCTTCCTTTATTAAATGTGTTATTTAAATTTTTTTCTATTACCTGAATTCTAATATACTAAATTAAATTACATTTGTTAAAAATAATTATCACAATGAACAAAATATTATTACTGTCCTTATTTGCAATTTCAAGCTTATTTGCCTCTTCTCAAACGCCTGAATTGATTTATTCTAATAACTTATCCTTACAAACAGCTACTGCGGATTCTGCAAACTATTATTATTTTGATCCTTATTTTTCAACTATCAATTCACTCGATGTTGTGGGGAATAAGACGGAATTGGTAACTGTTCCAGACGTTTCTGCTAGTTTTCAGAATGTCATGGTTTGTAACAAAGGGAAATGTATTTTTGGAAATTCTACTTCTTCAGGTACCTTTTATTTTTTATTCAATGGAACTTCAATTGATACACTTTATGAAAGTAATGCTCAAATGACTTTTGATAGAATAATTGAAGGCGATTACGTATATTATCATGACACTAAAAGAATTTATTATACAGATTTATCTTCTGTTGACAATTTTCAAATTTTGCACACGGCACAAAACGCTACTGATTTTTCTGGAATATCTGAATTCTTTGAATTTGATGACAAAATATTCTTCAAAGAAACAGATCAAATAAATGGAGGCTCAAGTCTTAAAGTCCTTGATATGAATACTAATGTAATTACTGATTTAACAAGTAATTTGGAATCAAGTAATTTCAACATTAGTAAATCACCAAATTCAATTGTTTTAATTGAGGAGCCTTATGGTTCATGGGCGAAAATTTGGGAAATAGGAAATGATTTATCTTTTGAATTGCTTTACGATGGAATGTTGGCTGGCTTCGATGCTCCATCTATCAGTAAATATTTAGGTAAATTAAATAATGAAATAATTTTACAAGGTAGTATTGGTGGGACTCCTTGCTTGTTAAAAAATGTTGGTCCAAGTGTTACAACCTTAAATCTCGGTACCGATCAAAACACTTATCCAACCATGATTCAGTCATATTATCAAGCAGGTGATTACATCTATTTCATGGCAGCAGATACTAATTATTTAAATTATACTATGCAGCAAAATGCACTTTGGGTTACGGATGGAACCTTAGAAGGAACTCGTAAAATGATACCATTTTCTTCACCAAATGTGCCGCAATACATTAACATGTTTGAAACTATAAATAAACCAAATGTAAACTGCCACAATGATTTGTGGATTGGTTTTAATTCCGACAAATTATTGCATGTTAATGCTGAATCAAATTTTATTGAAAGTTTCACTGATGCGAAAAATGCTAAGGCTTTTTACCCTGTATTGAGTAATGATTTTGTGATTTTCGCATCGAAGAACGCAAGTAACCAAATTCAAATCAAAAAAATCACTTGTTCGGGTAGTTTAGAACTTATTGAGGAGCAATTTAATGATTTTAGTATTTTCCCAAATCCAACTGAAAATGAATTTAAAATTGATAATGCAAATGGATTCCAGGATGCAAGTATTGTGGTTTCAGACCTTACAGGGAAAGTTATTTTGGAAGAAAAACTAAACGGAAAAGAAGGAATTTTCTCCCTAAATGGTTTCAAATCTGGAGTATATATTGTTAAAATAAAAGATAAAAGTACTTCAGTAAGTAAACTTTTAATTAAGGATTAAGTAGCAAATTGCATATTTTAGCTACTGTTTTATTTAAATTTAAACGCTATGGAAAGAATTCAATTTCAGGTTGACATACAAACTTCAGCTCAAAAGGTATACGAAAATATGCTGGGATTAAATGATATCAAAACATACGAATATTGGACTGCTGCTTTCAATCCGACATCAACATATGAAGGGAAGTGGGAGAAAGGTTCTAAAATACTCTTTGTAGGATTGGACGAAAAGGGAAAACGTGGCGGGATGGTTTCTGAAGTTGTGGAAAACAAACCATCAGAATTCGTTTCGGTTCGACATTATGGTTTTGTAGATGGAGACAAAGAAGTTACAACGGGAGAGCAAGTCGAAAAATGGGCTGGAGGTTTTGAAAATTATTCCTTTAGCGAAAAAGATGAAATTACGACAGTGCTTGTAGAAATGGATACCATTGAAGATTATAAGGGGTATTTAGAAGAGGCATATCCAAAAGGACTGGATTTGTTGAAAGAACTGTCTGAAAGATAAATTTTTAATACAATCTAATTTTAATTTAGATTGTAATAGACTTTACCGTTTTTAATTACATTTAAAATAATAGTTGCCATTATTTTTTATACTCTCGGATATTTAAAATGGATTTTTGAATATTTTTTCCGCTAAATTATTCCTTTATCTAAGGATATTTAACTTTCATGCAATAACTTAGTTATTTTATCACTATTTATGATTTTAGTGTAACTTTTAATCTTAAATTTGTTATCGTAATAATGAAAAAGTCTGAATTAAATAAATGTCGAGTAAAAAGTAGTCATCTTGTATTGCTTTTATTCATGTTGTTTTCTCAATTTTCATTTTCACAATTTTTAGTTTCAGGAACGATAAAAGATGAACGTCAAATTGGTATTCCAAATGCGCGCGTTTATATCAAAAACAACACGGAACAAAGAGCTGTTGCCGACGCCAATGGTTATTTTGAGTTGCGTTTGATGCCTGGTGAATATTATTTAATTGTTACTGCTACTGGTTATGAGGAACGAGAAACTTACTTAACCGTTATAGAGAAAGATGTTTTAAAAGATATTCAACTTTTCCCAATAAAAATCAAGGATATTGATGAGGTTGAAATAAGCGTTAAAAAAACAAATCCAGGTCGTGAAATCATGGTAAAAGTGGTTGAACGACGTGAACAAATCAATCTTTGGAATTATCCGCATAGCGTAAAAGTATTTATAAAGGCTTCTGAAAAAATAGGCGATAATCCAGATAAAAAGAAAAAGCCCGATAGTGAAAAGAAAAAAAAGCCAACTAAAACCGAGGAAAACACTACAAATACAAATAAAGATATTGAAGATCCCTTTGCTGAAGAACGCAAAAAAATCATTGAAGAATCAAATAAATTAAACCTAGTTGAAATTCAAATAGATCGAAATTTTGCTCCTGCAAATAAAATGAAGGAAATTCGCAATGCTTATACAAAAAGAGGAAATGATAGAGATTTCTATTATACAACTACTGTAAAATCGAATTTCAACTTCTTCGAAAACCTGTTGCATTTGGATGACTTACATCAATCGCCGGTAAGTTCACCAATTTCTACTCCAGGTATTCTATCTTATAAATATCGATTGGAATCTCAATATGAGGAAAATGGACAAAAAATCAATAAAATTAAAATTATTCCTAGAATTACTTCCACTTCAACTTTGACTGGTTATATTTATGTCATTGATTCCATTTGGATGATTCAGAAGTTAGAATTGACCATGGAGAAAGGTAATTTGTTGAAGTACGACTATTTTACTATTCAACAAGAGTATGAAAATGTTGGAGATACTTTGTGTGTTTTAAAAGCGCAAAACTTGATTTACGGTGTAACATATGGAAATCAGAAATCTAGTTTTAGGACAGAAGCGGTTTTTCAAGATTATAATTTTAAGGTTAAATTCCCAGCAAAGTACTTTTCGAATGAATTAGCTATTACAGAACAAGAAGCTTATGAACGCGATACAAGTTATTGGAATCAAAATAGAGTAATTTCTTTAACTGAGGAAGAAAAACGCTTTATCATTATTAAAGATAGTATCAAAGAGCGTTTGAATAGAAAGGAATATTTAGATTCTGTCGATGCAATTTTTAATAAAGTTACACCTCTGAAAATTCTTTGGTTTGGCGTTGACCATCGCAATAGAGCTAAGCAAACACAATGGTCCATAAATTCAGCTGCGGGAACAATTAGACCACTTTATGTTACGGGTCCAAGAATTGCTCCGGGATTTAGTTATTACAAAAAGTGGAAAAACCAAAGGTATATTGATTTGTATAACGAAGCTTCTGTTGGTTTGGTAGATAAAACGGTATTTACTCAAAATTGGTTTCGATATCGCTATAATCCTTTTAGGTATGGAGATATAAATGCTTCTTTTAGGAATGATCTAGATGTAATTAGGAACTATGATGCGATTTCACAAATCATCAATCCGAGCAATTTTATTGGGGTTACTTATTTGAATGCAGGGCATAATATTGAAATTTTTAATGGTTTGTTTTTTTATACCGAATTTAATTTTACAGAAAGAAGATCTTTGTCGGGTTCAAAATATTTAGGCTTCTTGGATTCGAGTGATTTAAATACAAATTTCACTGATTTTGAAACTTATCAAGCATTTAAAGGTAATTTCTCTTTGAGTTATACCCCGAAACAAAAATACATGCGTGAACCTTATCGTAAGGTTATTTTAGGTTCCAAATGGCCTACATTTTATGTGAGTTATGAAAAGGGAATAGATGGTGTTTTGGGCAGTGATATTAAATTTGATTATTTACTTGGTGGAATGTATCAGAGTTTTCAAATAAAAACCTTTGGAACTACAAATTACCACATTAAATCGGGTCAATTCTTGAATTCAGATCGATTGTATGACGCTGATTTTAAATACCATAGAAGGAGTGATCCCTATTGGTTTTCAAATCCTTTGTACTCTTTTCAAGATTTGGACAGTACTTTGCCTTCTCGCAAAATTTTCTTGGAAGGACATTTTATTCATCACGATAATGGAGCGATTATCAACAAAATCCCATATATGAAAAAACTAAACATCGGAATTGTGTTTGGCGGAGGTTTTTTATATGTGAAAGAATTTGATTATTTCCATAGTGAATTATTAGCGGGATTAGAGCGTAATTTCAAATTCTCGAAACGTAGATTGAGAATAGGTATTTATGGCGTTGCTTCCGATGGAAATCATATTACGCCACGCTCAACTTGGAAAATATCGTTTGCCGTCTTAGATGATAGAAATATGAAGTTTAATTTTTAAATTCAAGTTCAATGAAAAAGAAATTAATTATTACCACAGTATTTGCAAGTTCACTTGTTTTGTTTTCTTGTTCGAATAACGAAAAACCTGAAAAAGTTGAAAAAATTATCGAAGAAGAAATGCAAACCGATGAAGAGGAGCTTGAAAAGGAGTTTGAAGAAGAAGTGAATAAAGCTGATACCACTGAAAAATCTTCAAAAGTCATCAAAACCACTATCGAAGAAAAAATCAAGGACGGTAAAAAGATTGTAGAGGAGAAAAAGATAGAGATAAAGGTGAACTAATAAACTAAAATGTTAAAACGCTAACATAAAGTAATTAGCATTTTAACATTATAAAAAGTTTGATTAATTAATGTTGATGTCCATGAATTCCGTGAACGTGACCGTGAGCCAATTCTTCTTCGCTTGCTGGACGTAATTCTAAAACTTCTCCTTCAAAATGTAAATCAACACCAGCCAAAGGATGATTAAAATCCATTGTAAGTGTTTCTTCATTCATTTCAAGAATGGTTCCCAACATATTGTTTCCTTGATTGTCTGACATTGGAAGTGTTGCGCCAACATACACTTCATCTGTGTTTAATTTTCCATCTTCACGAAAGAAAACTGTAAGTGGAATCGCAACATGATTGTCAGCTGATTTTTCACCATAAGCATTTTTACTTTCAATTGCGAATTTAAAGGTTTCACCTACTTTTTTACCTGCGATATTCGATTCAAATTCTGGAATGATTGATTGTACACCATAAATAAATACCATTGGATTATCTGTCGATGTTTCCTCAATTTTTTCTCCTGTTGTGTGATTTGTAAGCTTGTAATTCAAGGAAACAACCATGTTTGTCTCAATTGTCATATATTTCGTATTTTATATTTTTTGTAAAATTACGAATAAGTATTTAAATGAGTACTTTGCCTTTTAGACTATTTGATACTATCATGTCTCCAATACAGAAAGTTACACTATTAGGGATTAAAACCATATAAGTCAATTAAGATTTGGTTATTAGTAAAAAGGTGAAGAACACTTAAGTTTTTTCATTCGCAATGCGAAAGAAGGAAAAATTGCTTATATGGACTTAAACATGTTAGCTAAATGAATAATAAGTACTTTTATGTCTTACATGGTTCAAATTAATCACTTCATTTATCAAATCTTCTTGAGAACAACGCTACAAAAAACTTAGTGTTACTTTGAGCCTTGGGGTCTTTATGGCCAAACGAGCAAATTACTTCACAAATGATAATTTATGTCTTTCAACCTTTAATCTCAGAAAACCGAAGGCTACTGTTAAAATTAATCCATTGATTTCTTCTACCGTTCCTGTTTGTTTGGTTTCAATAAGTTTTACAGTTGAACCAATTTTGATTTTATCTCTTTGGTGAACATCCAATTCTGGCTTAATTTCCTTTTGCTTTTTCTTTGGATTGTTTTTCGTTGCTAAAACTAATTTGTCTTTGAGTTTAAGTTCCTCTATTTTTGATTTTTCAACTGTCAAATATTTTTTAATTTCATCCAAAAGTGGCTGGTTGGCATCCTTTTTTCGTGATTTTGCTTGAAAACGATCAATGAACAATTTTAACTTTTTCCCACCGTTAACAAACTTGCTATTCGTCTCCATGAAATCAGCTTGCTGTTGTAATTTCAGATCTAATTTCTTTTTGGTTTCCAGAAATTTTAAGCGAGCTTCTTCTGCCAACTGTTGTGCTTCTCGATGTTCTTGATTTAATCTTTCGAGGTAAGTTTTTTCGCGTTGCAATTCACTCAACAATTTATCCATGTTGACTTTTTTGTCGTCAATTTTATTTTTGGCTTCCTCAATTAATTCTATGGGAATTCCATTTATTTGGGCGACTTCGAAAGTAAATGAGCTTCCCGGTTGTCCGATTGAAAAGCGAAACAAAGGTTCTAAAGTATCTGTATCGAATAACATACAACCATTCATGGCATGTCTGAGTCGGTCTGCCTTGAGTTTAATATTTCCGTAATGCGTAGTAATTACACCAAAACTTTTTTTATTGTATAATTGTTCGAAAAATACTTCAGCTAAAGCTCCTCCTAAATCTGGATCTGAACCTGTACCGAATTCATCCAAAAGCAACAATGTTCTACGATTTGAAACTTCTAAAAAGTGTTTCATACGTTTCAATCGGTAGGAATAAGTACTTAATTCGTTTTCAATGGATTGATTATCGCCAATATCAGATAAAATATGCTGAAAGAAAGACATTTTACTGTTAGGGTCGCAAGGAACAAGTAAGCCCGCTTGTAACATGATTTGAATTAATCCAACTGTTTTTAGGGTAATACTTTTACCCCCAGCATTTGGTCCAGAAATGACTAAAAATCTGCCTTCTTTGTCAAGTGTAACACTTTGCGGGAAAGTTGATTTTTGATGTAGTTTATTGGTCTTCCACAAAATAGGGTGGAAGGCTTGAATCAGTTCAATGTGTGGTTCTTGAGAAATGGAAGGCAAACAGCAATCTAGATCAATGGCCAATTTAGTTTTAGCTGAAATGAAATCCAATTCACACAATAAAACATGATAGCCTTTTATCAATTCATAAAACCCAGAAATGTCTCTCGTTAAAGCCTGTAAAATTCGGTAAACTTCCTTTCGTTCATCGTCAATCAACATTTCTAATTCGTTATTCAATTGAATGTTGATTTGAGGTTCGATGAAAGTTAAACTTCCTGTTTTGGATGAACCAACAACTGTTCCACTAATTTTACGTTTGTGAGTAGAAACAACTGTTAAAACACGTCTTTCATTTACAAACGCTTCCTTGGTGTCAGCTAACAAGCCATCTTTGGTGAGTCGTCGTAATTCTTTGTCAAAATTGCGATTGATTTGATTTCTAACAACATTTATTTGCTGTCTAATATGAAATAATTCTGGAGAAGCGTCGTCTTTAATGCTTCCTTTACGATCAAAAACTTTATCGATTGCTTCAATTATTTCAGTTGTGAAATAAACGTGATTTAGAAGAGTAATCAGATTCGGATAATCCTTTTCTCTTTTGTCAAAAAAATGGAGAATTGTGTTTGTTAGCTGGGAGGCTCTGGAAATACGCACAAATCCTTCTTGTTCTAAAACAGCATTTTTTACAGGAAGAATTTTGATTTCTTTTTTTAATTCATCAAAATCTAAAGCAGGAAAAGGTTCTCCTTCGGTGCGAATAAAATGAAATTCTTTGAGTTTTTCCAATTCAGATTTGATTTGATCAAACTGCGGAATTGGTTTTAATTCAGAAATTCGTCTTTTAGCTGTTTCTCCAATAGCAAAATTTTCTAGCCAAGCTAAAATGGTATTAAATTCTAAATCTTTAAGTGTTTGTTCGTCGAACATGAGTTAATAACACTAAATCAAGCGTTTTTGTTTCGCTCTTTTTCATTTAAATATTCCAAATGTTTGTGCATTCGGTTTACCATCCATTTTTTGAAGAAATACATCAATAAAGCTACGATAGGAACTACAAAATATGGTAACCAGCGATCAAAACCTTCAGTAATTCCCATATAAACTATAATTACGGCTGAAACGATTGATAACATCAACCAGAAATAAAGCATTATTTTGTTGTATAAATTCATGTTTTTAATTTTTAATCAAAACCTTTCCTTGTGGTTTTTTGAAAACATATGTGGAAAAATCTTGTTTTGTTTTAACACCTTGACCAAAAAATAAGGCTTCTGGAGTTCTTATTGTTACTAAATTGTCCGTAAAAATACTACTATCTTTTTGATTCCAAAACAATTGTTCGGTTTCCAAACGTTGATTTTTTTTCTGATTGAATAAATGGACAGAATCTCTCACAAACATTTTACCTTCCTTTTGGTCAATTTCTCCGTAAAGAGCAGTCAAGATTGATACCACTTCTCCATTTCCGTCAAAAAATTTCACTTCGATTCCGTCCTTGAGTTTGATGACAGGTTTTGGTTTAGTATAGGTTTCAGCTAGTTTCGCATAAACTTCAACTTTTGCATAGCCGCTATCGGTATAAAAAACATGTAAATCTTTCATCCGTTCATCAGGATCCGTAGATTTGTATGAAATTTTCTTGATTGACTCTAAGTCATTTACACAAGAAAATACAATGAAAGATAAGCACAAAAAGAAAAATAGCTTATTTGTTTTGATGCGCTTAATCATAAATCAGTTTAATCGATTTTGTATTTTCTGAACCATTTATCAAATGCTCCAGGAGCCAAGGTAATTCCAAAATTCACACCTATAAATCTTTCATTTAAGGAGTTTGCTTGTCCATTACCATTATTACCGTAACTGAAACCAAAATTAAGAGAAGATACAGAACGCTGACTTGTAATCGGTAAGCTAACGCCCGCAGTAAAACAAGTGCTTTTTAATTGTATATCGTTTCTTTCAAGCGGTAAAGTCATCATTTGAAAACCAGCGCGGTATCTCATGCGACTAAAATAGCCTATTGCTTTTGATCTTTCAAGGTAAACATAGTGAGGAGCATATTCAAGACCAAAAGAAATTTTTGTGCTGTTTAATAATTTGACTGCTGTATCATTTGTGAAATTTTCTGAATACTCGCTCCATTTTTGCATTTGATAGGAACCATAAACATTCACTTGATAAATTTTTGTTTTGTTATATGAAGAATCAACTTTTGGTCTGAAACTATATGCGAAACCTATATCCAACATACTTGGCATGGTTATATTGGAAGCTTGTTCAAAACTTGAGATCGTATCTTTAATTGTATTGATATTTTCAACATTAGTTAAAAAATATAAATCTTCAGTTCTCGTAGTTGCGATATTTTGTTTTGAATTATAAGTTGCCGCAAGTGTTAATTTTTGGCTTTTTGTCAAGTGAAATTGATAGTTTAAGCCAATGTTGTAATATAACGATTGCACCTGAAATTTATCGATTTCCATTCCACCCAAAGTTTGCGATGTCAAATTTGAGGTTCTTTGTTTTTCAGTACTTCCAAATAGGTAAGAGAAGTTTGTTCCAATTCCCAGTTGATGTTTTTTAGCATTTAGAATTTTTATTGAAAAGCCAGTAAAAACATCGTTTACGGAACCAGTTCCAGAATAAGCGTATTTAACTGTATCTGTGCCAAAAATGTCGTTTTCATAAAAAGAATATCCAACTCTAGAATAGGGTTTTAGTCCAAAAGCAAGTCCAAATCGTTTGGCAAAGGGAACTGCAAAAATAAAATGATTAATCCCGACTAAATTATTTGAAAATTCATTTCCATTTTCTGTATATAATGAATTCTTGTAGGATATTCCTGTTGAAAACAGAGGTTGTCCAGTTGCTAAAAAAGAATAGGAGGATGGATTGAAATAATTCAAATTAAGGGAATCTATGACAGCAACATTTGCATTTCCATAGCCAATAAATGTGGCATTATCATAAGTGCCCAATTCGCCTAAACCATAAGAAGTGAAAGGAGATGTAGCAAATTTTTGTCCATAAAGTGAAATGGAACATATACAAGTCAGAAGAAGAAAAAATTTACTAAACATTCGCTTTTAAAATTTGTAAAAGACCAAAAAGGGTCAGGTTTTCATCTGCAAAGATGTTGTTTTTTGAAGAATAATCAAAATTTAAGTGGTCACCGCCGGTCACAAAAATTGTTAAGCTTGGATATTTAGCTTCATATTTCGCTATAAATCCATTGATTTCTTCTTGAATTCCATTTAAAACTCCTGAATAAATACTTGAGTTTGTATCTTTTCCAATTAAATCAGATTTTTTTGTATAACTAAGTAAAGGTAAATTTCCTGTAAATTCGTTCAAAGCTTTAAAACGCATATTCATTCCTAGTGAAATTGAACCTCCTTGATAAGAATTAGTTGAATCAACAAAATCAAATTTAATACACGTTCCTAAATCTATAATTAGGCGATTCCCATCAGCTTTGAAAACACTGGCAACTGCATTAGCAATTCTATCTGCTCCAAGTGTTTTAGGCGTATTGTATTTGTTTTTAATAGGAATAATCGCTTTTTTGAGATTGATGCATTTCAAAATTCGATTTTCAATTTGAACCGTTTCTTCCTCTTTTAAAACGGATGAAAGTAATGCATAATCATGATTTTTTTGACTTATGAAATGAAATAAAGCATTCAAATCTTCTGAATCAAATGTTGTTAATTCCTGAATTTCATCATTCGAAAAATATGCTACCTTAATTCTAGTATTTCCAGCATCTACAATTAAATATTTCATCAAATATCCCTACGTTTAATATTTAGCATCGATACAAAGTAGAAAACCAACACGAATAATACAGAAACTCCTAATAGTCCCCATAAATCTAAATTCAAAATTTCAATTTTATTTTGACGTTCCTCAAAACTTGTTAAAACGCCTCTAATTGGACTTGGCGTAAGACTTGAAAATACATTTAAAGGAGTAAATGCATAAATTGCTTTTGGAATTATCGCTCCTGTAATCACATCAATTACGGGAAATAGGGCAAAGGCCAAAATGGCCATCACAGTATGTCTGATTAAAACAACAAAAAACAAGGCCAATGAATAATAACAAATTGCTTGAAAAAAGAACACGAAAATATAGTGGCTGTTTGTATATAAATCAATTTCTTTTGAGTTTATTAATCCAAAAACTAATGCGACTAAAAAACTGTAAATTGTAACAAAAGCGGCCAAAAAGACTACCAAAGATAATTTTCCAAGAATGACTTTTTTCTTGCTTAAACCATCAATTATGTTTTGTTTGGAAGTTTTAAAACTAAATTCATAACTTAAAACCATTACAACAATGATTCCAACTACGATATGAAACCAACTGGAAGCATAAAAAGTAAATTTCCATATTTCTGGGAATTCCCAAATTGAAGGTGGTTTTAATCCCGTCATTGGGTTAAATAATACAGGGAAAAGAAATGCCTTTAAAAAAGAGGAGGCAACATACATGAAAACAGGAACTAAGGCCATGTAAATTAATAAAATCACTTTTAAAGGGGTAAATTTTCTAAGCTTAGCAAATTCAATTGCTATAATTTCTTTCATCATGACTTAAGATTTTATAATTTCTAAGAAAGTTGTTTCTAAATTTTTACGATGTTCCTTGATTCCTGATAGATAGATTCCTTTTTCAGCAATCATTTTGTTTAAAAGGTCAGTTTCAAATTCGTCAGCAACGCTTACAATGAGTTCATTGTCTCTAATATCAATAAATTTAACATCAGAACTTTGATCTATAATTTCTTTTAATTTAGTTAAATCTCTTGCTTTTAGTAATACTAATCTTTCTTGCGATAAAATTTCTTGAATACTTCCAATTTGCAACAATTCACCTTTACGCATGATGGCAACGTGGGTACAAATTTTCTCGATTTCATCCAAAATATGTGATGCGATGATAATTGTTTTGCCTTCTTTTGCAATTTCGAGAATGATATTTCTGATTTCAGCAATTCCTTCAGGATCCAAACCATTTGTTGGTTCATCTAAAACATAAACATCAGGATTTGAAAGCATGGTTGAAGCCAAAGCTAATCGTTGTTTCATTCCTAAAGAAAACGTCCTGAATTTAGATTTTTTGCGCTCAAATAAGTTTACACGTTTCAAAACTTCGTCAATTCGATTTTCATAATCAATTAATCCTTTAATTTTTGCAACAACAACTAAATTGTCGTAAGCATTTAAATAGGGATAGAAGTTTGGAGTTTCCAAAAGTGCGCCAATTCGCTTACGGTTTTCATCGGAAGTTCCATTGTTGAACCATGAAAAATCTCCTTTGTTTGCTCTTAAAACGCCAAGAAGAATTCCTAAAGTAGTCGTTTTACCACTACCGTTCGGCCCTAGAAGTCCAAAGACTTGACCTTGTTGCACCGAAAAGCTTAATTCTTTCAAAGCAACAACATCCTTGTAGACTTTGCGCAAACCTTTTATTTCTAAAATTGTATTTTCCATTTGTGAAAAAATATTTTAACGAAATTAATATTTTTTGTTTGTCTGAGCTTAAAAAAAATATAAAAGGAGAAATTTCATGATAAAAGTTAGTTGAAATGTTGTGAAAATTATGTAATATTGGAACAGTATTTGGCCATCACCAAAAAGAAATAATATGAAATACTTAAGTCTAATTTTAGTTTGTTTGCTATTTGCTTGCAAAAATGAGTCTGCAAAACAAAATGAAAAAATAGAGTCAAAAAAAGAAACGCTTTTTTGCACGAATGAATCTGGAGATGATGCAGGATTTAAAAATGCAAAAGGTGAAATTGTAATTCCTGTTGGCAAATACAGTAAAATTTGGACTCAAAAATTTAAAGATTTCGCAATCGTTTTTGATAAAAAAAACACAAAAGGTAAAGTTGTAGCAATTGATCAAACGGAAAAAGTTTTGTTCGAAGTGTACATGTTTGATAATTATCCAGATGAAGCTAGCGAAGGTTTGTTTCGTGTAAAACAAAATGAGAAAGTTGGTTTTGCGAACGAAAAAGGAGAAATTGTGATTCCTTGCAAATACGCCTGTGCATTTCCTTTTGAAAATGGTAAAGCTAAGGTGGCTGTAGAATGCAAAGAAATAAGCGAGGGAGAACATACTTCTTGCGAATCAGAAAATTGGATTTTTATTGATAAAGAAGGAAAAACAAAATAATTATAAAATGAAAAAGATAGTTGTTGGAATAATGTTTTTGGGATCATTAATCGCATGTAAACCATCAGTAGTTAAGGAAAAAATAAATAAAGCTGGTGATGTAGCAGGTCAAACTGCAGGAGAATTTTTCGAAGGAGTTTCCAAAGGAGTTCAAAAAGCTTTTGATGTAGATATTGATTTACCTGAAAATTTAAAAACGCAAGGAATAGAATTTGGGAAGTCAACTATTTCTTCTGATTCTGTTGGTTCTGATAATTTATTGAATTTATACGTGATTTTCAATAAGGATTTCAAAGGTGAATTTACTGCTAAGGTGTTAGATGACAAATCTAAAGAAATGGGAAGAGCAAGAACTGAAATTTTAGGTAAAAAAGGTGATGCCAAGTTTTTTATGTTTCATTTTGATGAAAAAACAAATATTGACAGTAAAAATAAAATTGTTGTTCAATAATGCACATTTCAAACAAAACCATTTTAATTTCAGGTGCTTCCAAAGGAATTGGTAAAACTTTAGCACTCGAATTAGCTCAAAAATCTTGTAATTTAGCCTTGATCGCTCGTTCAGATGTAGAATTAAAGGCAGTTCAAAAACAAGTTGTAAATTTAGGTTCAAGATGTGAAATTTTTATTGGAGATATAAGTCACAATGATTTTATTGAAACCTTAGTAAGTGAAGTCTTGGAGTGTTTTGGAACAATTGATTTCCTGATTAATAATGCTGGAGTAGGAGATTTTGGTCCGATTGAAAATTATGCTGAAAGTTCATTCGATAAGATGTTTGATACGAATGTGAAGGGAACTTTTTTATTGTGTAAAAACGTTATTCCAGTTTTAAAAGCGAAGTCAAAAGGACATATTGTTAGTATCATTTCTGATGTTGGTAAACGCGATATTGCTAACGGGGCCTTATATTGCGCTTCCAAATTTGCACAAGATGCTTTCACTTCAGCCATGCGCAAAGAACTGAGACCTTTTAACATCAAAGTTTCAAATATTTACTCTGGTCTAGTTGATTCTGAATTTCATGAGGGAGCACAAGGTTCTGAAGAACATGCACTTTGGCTAAAAACAAGTGATATGGCAAAATCAATATTATTTGTGATGAATCAAGATGAACATGTCGTGATTGATGAGTTGATGATACATCCGATAAGTCAGGAGTATTAATTATGGTTGTTTTTAATCAAAGGTTTTGCTGTTAATAGTTGACAAAAGCACAAATTTCTTTTTCAAAATCTTCAATCTAAAGTGTAGTTCAAATTAACCTTAGCTTTTAATTGATTCAAAAGAGAATACAAACCAAAGAAAGTACGCATGATATAAATGGCATGTTTTGAACTTCTTGCGGCATTGATTGACCTAATTTCTTTGTTTTTGGAAATCGATTCACCGAATTCATAAATTTGTTTGAAG
The DNA here is from genome assembly GCA_046303515.1 of Flavobacteriia bacterium. Lineage (GTDB taxonomy): Bacteria > Bacteroidota > Bacteroidia > Flavobacteriales_D > Crocinitomicaceae > M2408. The sequence continues at coordinate 28,385 of JBKCGI010000226.1, forward strand.
TAATTGTCGTCACCAAAATCAAAGGATTCGGTGTGAAATGGTTTTGCCAAAAGGGAAATCATTTGTTTGTAAAGTCCCTTTAACATTTCTTTTTGGCTTTCGCTATCTTCTTTTTTGAAAAAGTCTAGTTTTTCATATAAATCGTATAAGTTGACTTCATTTTCAAAAATGTTAGGTTTCAGCAATTGGAAATAATTGTCAAAAAAATCAGCAGGAATTTCTTTTACGCAGCCAAAATCTAAGGGACAAAGTTCATTTTGACTATTTACAATAAAATTGCCAGGATGCGGATCTGCATGGACCATCCGTAAGGTTTTCATTTGAAACAAATAGAAATCCCACATTGCTTGTCCAATTTTGTTGCGAATTTCCTGAGTGGGGTTTGTTTTCAAAAAATCTGGAAACATTTGACCTTCCAACCAGTCCATGGTTAAAATGCGTTTACTAGAATATGCTGGATAATAGCTCGAAAATTTTAAATTGGGAATGTGTTTACAAGAATTTGAAATAGAAGTAGACCTTTCGAGTTCTAAACTATAATCTGTTTCCTCAATCAATTTGGATTCTAATTCTTCCAGATACATGTTCAGATCAGAAGATTTCATTTTAAGTAGCTGAGAAGCAAATGGTTTCACTAACTTTAAATCTGAACTTATGGAATTCGCTACACCTGGATATTGAATTTTTACGGCAAAATCTTTTTCACCAATGCGAGCTTTATGTACTTGACCAATACTGGCTGCATGAACTGCATTTTTTGAAAATTCATCAAATATTTCCAAAGGTTTTTTGTGCATCAACTGCTGAAAAGTTTTCAAAATCAGCGGATATGATAAAGCTGGAGCGTTGTATTGCGCCAAGGAAAATTTGTCTTGATAAGATTTAGGTAAAACTTGGTCATCCATACTCATCATTTGTGCTACTTTCAGCGCACTTCCTTTCATTTCGCTCAGGGTTTTATATATGTCTTGAGCATTGTCTTCATGCAAACTTTCTTTCGTTGTGCTCGAATCAAAGGTTTTCTTTGCAAAATATTTGATGTAATTTCCACCCACTTTTGCTCCAGTGCCAACAATTTTTGCCGCCCGACTAATTTTTGAGGTCGGAATACTTTTTAAACCTTTGATTTCCTCTTCCATGAGTTAAAATATTTTAGTTTTTAGAGCAAATTTCCCGAAGTCGATAAGGGAATCTAGTGGACTTTTTTCGAGCATATCGAAGCTTAAATTCACGCTCTTTTCGATTGCTGCATCTGTAATGCTGAATTCATCAGATTCATCATTTAGCCAAACACGAAACAGATAGGTAAAAATTAACTTGTATGCTTTATGAGAATGTGCATCGATTAAGCTTCTTTCCTGAATTTCTTGATTAATTCGAGCTTCTTGTAATATTTCTTGTGTGAAGCAATCCAATTCAGACAAAAAAGTTGACCAGTCTTTGCTTTGTGAAAGCACATTTTTAGAATCGGAATATTTGTATACAAAATAACTTCTTTGGTTTAAAAACTCTTCAAAAAGTGTGAAAAATAATGCCAAAATCTTTTCTCTACCAGAATAGGTTTCAAAGTTTTCATCAGCTAACAATCGCTCTTTTGTAGTTAAAAGTAATTGCAGTGGAATGGTTTTAGCGAGTGCATCCAAACTTTTAAAGTGCTTGTAGAATTCCTTTTCCTCTAATTTAATTTTTTTGCACAATTCCAAAACAGAATTTACCTTCCTACCATTTAGTAATTCAAATTCTATGTATGCTTTGATTATTTTATCCTTAGTCATGTTGAAGCTTTAACAGGTAAACAACTGAAAGGGATTTGTGTTTCGAAGTTTGAATTTTAGTTTAAAAAAAATCAGTTATTCAGACTCACTTTTAAACCCAATTTTCTTCCTCTGTGTTTGAATTGTAACTTTCTTATCTTTTTGAATTAGAAAATTTATGGCTTCAAAAACATCAGCAAACTGTTTGTCGTATTTGTTTTCTAATTCCTTCAATTTATTTGAGATTTCTAGATAATTAATTGTAAATTGCTTTATTGCAATAAATGCTCGAATAATTGACACACTAGTTTTTCTAGCTTTTTCGCTTTTGAGAACATTTGCTAACATTGCTACACCATGTTCAGTGAAAACTAAAGGAAGTGCTGTTTTTGGACGTTTACTTGGTGATGTCATCACAATTTGTGATGACATCTCTTTCCATTCTATTTCATTAAGTTTGAACATGAAGTCTATAGGGAAAATATCAATATTTCGTTTAACAGCCTGATTTAACACTCTGGTTTCAACTTCATATAATCGAGCAAGGTCATAATCAAGCATAACTTTCATTCCTCGAATTTCATAGATATGGTGTTGGATTTGTTGTAATTCCATGGTTTGTTGTTTTTTTTAAAGGTTAACTAAAATTATAAAAAATAAATGGAAATGAAAAATAAATTCTACATTTGAATATGAAAAATTTTAAGGAAAGTTTTTTAGATTTAGCATTGACACATGCCGAAGCCAAATATCAAGGTTTTGAAAGGGTGCCATTTGATGAAAATCGTCTTAGAGATTCGGTGAAAATATCCAATAAGGCTGTTAGCAAAATTAAAATATTATGCAAGAATGCTAAAGAAAATGGGGAACTAGTTGATTTAATAGAGTTCATAAATCATGAGAATAAATATATAAGATGTTTAGCTGCAACATATTATTTATTTGTAGATAAAGAAATGGCTGTAAAGATATTAGAGGAACTTGAAAAACTACCTGTACCGAATTATGTAGATGCATATACAGTTCTGCATGCATTTAGAAGACGAGTATTGGAATTGTAGTTTTACGTTAAATAATAAGTCCTGCTCTTGCGCAAACGAATATGAAACGCTTTGGGCAAACTTTGAATAGGAAAAACAAAGCGAACGGCAGCAAGCTCTTGTTTTTACAAATGAAAAGACGCTCGAAAAAGTTGAATAGCAGTTGTAGCAAGTTAAGGCAGCCAAAAACTTTTACTAATTTTTATTTTAAATCGTTCCTTACTATCTGATATCCAATAATTACATACTACTAAGTTCTAACTAAATACTAGTAACTAACATCCCTTGTTAAAAAGTATTCAAAAACTATTGGAAAAGTATTTACTAAATCAATTTTATAATTACTATTTTTGCACTCAATTTGTAGTGAAGGTTTGCTCAAAGGGAATTATAAATTGAATCTTTAAAGGATATTATGCCTAAAAACGAAAAAATCAAGTCCATTTTAATCATCGGCTCCGGCCCAATTGTAATCGGTCAAGCATGTGAATTCGACTATTCAGGATCTCAAGCAGCACGTTCTTTGCGTGAAGAAGGAATCGAAGTAACTTTAATCAACTCCAATCCGGCGACAATTATGACGGATAAAGTCGTTGCTGACAACATTTACCTCGAACCACTTGAACCAGAGTCAATTATCAAAATTTTGCAAAAACATAAAATCGATGCGGTTTTACCAACAATGGGTGGACAAACAGCATTGAATCTTGCGATTGAGTGTGATAACATGGGGATTTGGGAAGAATACGGAGTAGAAATAATTGGTGTGGACATTGCAGCAATTGAAATCACTGAAAACCGTGAATCGTTCCGAAACTTGATGGAAGAAATTGGCATTCCGATGGCGCCACAAGCTACTGCGAAATCATTTTTGGAAGGAAAAGAAATTGCTCAAAAATTTGGTTTCCCTTTGTGTATTCGTGCTTCGTTTACACTTGGTGGAGCAGGAGCGTCAATCGTTCATGACCCAAAAGAATTTGATGATTTATTAGATCGTGGTTTACAATTATCGCCAATTCATGAGGTAATGATTGATAAAGCGCTGTTAGGTTGGAAAGAATTTGAATTGGAATTATTACGTGATGCGAACGACAACGTAGTCATCATTTGTTCGATTGAGAATTTTGACCCAATGGGAATTCACACAGGAGATTCAATTACTGTTGCTCCAGCGATGACTTTGTCCGACACGACTTTCCAAAAAATGCGTGACATGGCAATTCATATGATGCGTTCAATCGGTAATTTTGCTGGTGGATGTAACGTTCAATTTGCTGTTTCACCTGACAACAACGAAGATATTATTGCGATTGAAATCAATCCACGTGTTTCGCGCTCGTCAGCTTTGGCTTCAAAAGCAACTGGTTATCCAATTGCAAAAATCGCTGCTAAATTGGCTATCGGTTACCATTTGGATGAATTGAACAATCAAATTACAAAAACAACTTCAGCACTTTTCGAACCAACTTTGGATTACGTAATCGTGAAAATTCCACGTTGGAACTTCAATAAATTCCCAGGAACTGACCGTAAGTTAGGACTTCAAATGAAATCTGTGGGAGAGGTAATGGGGATTGGTCGTTCTTTCCAAGAAGCTTTACAAAAAGCTTGTCAATCTCTAGAAATCAATAGAAATGGTTTAGGTGCTGATGGAAGAGAGTTGACGAATCAAGATGAAATTTTACACAGTTTGGAATTTGCTAGCTGGAATCGTTTGTTTCACATTTACGATGCTATCAAATTGGGAATTCCATTCAAAAAAATAGTAGAAAAAACAAAAATCGACATTTGGTTCTTAAAACAAATTGAAGATTTAATCAAATTGGAGCGTAAAATTGAAAAATTCCATTTAGACAATATCCCGAAAGATTTATTGTTTGATGCGAAACAAAAAGGATATGCCGACAGACAAATAGCTCATTTGTTGCGCTGTCTGGAATCAGAAGTTTACAAAAAACGTCAAGAATTCAACATTCAACGTGTTTACAAAATGGTAGATACTTGTGCTGCTGAATTTGAAGCATTAACTCCATATTACTATTCGACATTTGAATACGAAAACGAAAGTGTTGTTACAAACAAGAAGAAAGTAGTTGTTTTAGGTTCTGGTCCTAATAGAATTGGTCAAGGAATTGAATTTGATTACTCGTGTGTTCATGGTGTTTTGGCTGCGAAAGAATGTGGCTACGAAACCATCATGATTAACTGTAATCCTGAAACGGTTTCAACAGATTTTGATACAGCAGATAAATTGTATTTTGAACCAGTTTTCTGGGAACACATTTACGACATCATCATGCACGAAAAACCTGAGGGTGTAATTGTGCAATTGGGTGGTCAAACGGCTTTAAAATTGGCAGAAAAACTGCAACGCTACGGAATTAAAATCATGGGAACAAGTTTTGATGCCTTGGATTTAGCTGAAGATCGTGGACGTTTCTCAAAGGTTTTAGAAGCAAACAATATTCCTTTTCCGAAATATGGAATCGTTCAAGATGCAGAACAAGCAATTGAGCTTTCAAGAGAATTAGGTTTTCCTTTATTGGTTCGTCCTTCATACGTTTTGGGTGGACAAAAAATGAAAATCGTTATCAACGAAGAAGAATTGGAACACCATGTTGTTGATATCATCGGTGAAATGGGTGAAAACCAAATTTTATTAGATCATTTCTTAGGCGGAGCAATTGAAGCCGAAGCTGATGCAATATGCGACGGAGAAGACGTTTACATTATTGGTGTGATGCAGCACATTGAACCGGCAGGTATTCACTCAGGTGATTCACACGCTTTACTTCCTCCTTACAATTTAGGAGATTTAGTTATGACTCAAATTGAAGATATTACGAGAAAAGTAGCTTTAGAATTGAAAACAGTTGGATTAATTAACATTCAATTTGCGATCAAAGACGACAAGGTTTATGTGATTGAAGCAAATCCACGTGCTTCTCGTACAGTACCGTTTATTGCGAAAGCTTATGATGAGCCATATGTAAATTATGCTACGAAAGTAATGTTGGGTCACTCGAAAGTGAAAGATTTTAAGTTCAATCCTCGAAAAGGTGGTTATGCAATTAAAATCCCAGTTTTCTCTTATGAAAAATTCCCTGACGTGAAAAAAGAATTGGGTCCTGAAATGAAATCTACTGGAGAAGGAATTCGTTTTATTAAAAACTTGAAAGATCCTTTCTTTACGAAAATATACAGTGAGCGAAACATGCATTTATCTAAATAGTTAGGTCTCCTCCCTTGAGGGAGTATTAAGGTGGGTGACAAACGAAACTCTCTTTGTCCTCCCCCTTTATCCCCCTCCAAAGGGGGAAATCAAAAAACTTCAAACAATGTCAATCCTTTTGAGTATTTCTGGGCTTTTTAAAACAATCTTAATTTTGATTGGTGTTTTTGTTGCTTTAAGGTTTTTAGGTCAAATGATGATTGCAAAACGAAACATCGCCGAGCAAAACGATTTACGTGAACGAGAAGCCCGTTTGAAAAAAGAGAAAGAATTTGTAGAACAAAATAAAGGCAAAATTTCTATTTCAAAAAATAAAGCTTCTAAAGCGGAAGATGTGGATTACGAGGAAGTCTAAAACATTTAATTTTTTTTGAATCATATGTTTAATATAAGACTTTTAACTCTGAAAGTTTATTTAAGTACATGTAAAATATTAAAATAAACTTCAATGATCTCGTACACTAGTACTTCAATAATAATAGACTTTTATGCCTTATATGGTTAACATTATCTGTCAAAATATCGTATATTTGTTAAATGAAAACAACACTCGTTATTGGAGCTAGTACAAGTCCTAATCGTTACTCAAACATTGCGACCTTACGTTTGCGTCAATACAAACATGAAGTAATTTTATTTGGGCAAAGAGCTGGTGAAATTGATGGAATCCCAATTGAAACGGAGTGGGATCCCGATTGGAAGGTAGATACAGTTACGCTTTATTTAGGTCCACAAAATCAAAGTCCTTATTACGATAAAATAATTGCTTTGAAACCAAAACGCATCATTTTTAATCCAGGAACTGAAAATTCAGAGTTTATGGAATTACTTCGTGCAAATGGAATTGAAACAGAAATTGCCTGCACGCTGGTTTTGTTATCGCTTGGTGACTATTAGTGTAGCTTTTTTTTGAACCATATAAGTTTTATTTGGGAAGTACAAGCGATTGAAGTTCATTCAAGAACATATTGTCTTAAATGAACAATTGAACAACGTTAAACGGTATTTTGAAAATTCTTAGATGTCTTATATGGTTTCCAAAATCCATAAAACGAAACCTTTTTTCACTCACTTCCGTATATATTGCCAAACGATATAAAAAAAGCAATATGATTTACAATTTTCAATCTCAAGTTATTTCAAATCCAATTGAACAAGCACAATTGAAATTAAAAATGCATAACGAAAAAGGAACTGCAAGTAATTTGTCAATTTTTGAAGTAGCAAATTTAATGGATACAGTGGTTTTTTCTAAAATTCAATCTGAAAACAAAACAAACAGCACTTTTTCAATTTGCTTTAATTAAGCAGAAAAAGTTTTAAATAATTAAATGGTATTTGTCTATTGATGAATACCATTTTTTTTGTTCCAGAATTTACAAGTAACTTTCAGTAAATATGTGTTCCTAAATTTAAGAAATCACCCCAGAACCAATCAATTCTTTGCCATCATACCAAGCTGCAAATTGTCCCGGAGTAATTCCACGTTGCAATTTGTCAAATAAGATATATAAACCTTCTTCTTTCAACAATAATTTTGCTTTCTGCAAAGGTTGACGGTAACGGATTTTAAGCATGTATTCGCGCTCTTCACCAATTTTCAAGGTATGTGAACGATTGATGTAATGAATATCTTTTGTTGGAATAAACAAAGCCCAACGATTTAAAGCGGGATGTTCATCTGTTTGACCTGAAAAAATCAAATTATGCTCCACATCCACTTGTACCACAAAAGAAGGCTCAGGTCGACCGCCGATTTGTAAACCTTTTCGTTGTCCAATAGTATAAAAATGAGCTCCTTGATGCTCTGCAACAATGATTCCTTGATTTTCTTCAAAGGAAAAAGGTTTAACTAAGGCTTCAATGTTTTCAAAACTCGGAGTGATTTTGTGATACGCTTGAATTTGCTCATTATCCATTGGAATTTCAATCACCTTTCCTTTTTTTGATTTCAATTGCTGTTGTAAAAAGGTCGGTAAACTTATTTTACCTACAAAACATAGTCCTTGAGAATCTTTTTTCTTGGCAGTAATCAGACCAGCTTTTTCTGCAATTTCACGCACTTCGCTTTTCAAATAATCTCCAATCGGAAAAAGCGCTTTACTCAATTGTTCTTGACTAATTTGACACAAGAAATACGATTGATCTTTCGAAGGATCTTTGCCTGTCATTAAACCAAAAGTTCCATCCGGATGTTCCATTTTTCGGCAATAATGTCCTGTGGCAACATAATCCGCGCCCAATTCCATTGCAGCTTTCAAAAAAACATCAAACTTTATTTCACGGTTACACAACACATCAGGGTTTGGTGTTCTGCCAGATTCGTATTCTGAAAACATGTAGTCCACAATACGGTCTTTATACTCCACACTCAAATCTATGACTTGAAAAGGAATCCCAAGTTGATCGGCAATCAAAAGTGCATCGTTTGAATCATCAATCCAAGGGCAATCATTGCTAATCGTAACCGTTTCATCATGCCAATTGCGCATGAACATTCCAATCACCTCATAACCTTCTTGTTGCAACAGATATGCTGTTACTGAAGAATCAACTCCACCAGAAAGACCAACAACGACACGTTTTTTCATTTGAGTACAAAGGTAATTATTAATGCTGAATTTAAACTTGAATTTTTGAAAAGATTAACAATTGTTTAAATTGGTTTCCCGCTGATGAACGGAGATTTTTACGCGGATATTTTGTCCAAATTAATGATTTATGAGCAGTTAGAAATATAATTAATATTCATCAAACAAGAATATATTGTTAGATTTGGTTTTTTTAGTATTGATGTTATGAAGTTTTTAAATATTATAACTTTAATTTTCTGCATTTACGCATTTACAAGCAAAGGCATTGAAGGTTTTTTTCATTTTGCTCAACAAAGTATTCGAATTAGTGATCCAAAATTGGCGCAAATTTTCAGTCACACTGAATCGTATGAATTTACTTTTTTGTTGTTTTGGACCATTGTTTTTTTTATACTAATAGTTGTTTGGATTTTCGCACAGTACAAGAAAAAACAAAAATTGAAGTTAATTTTAGCTGCTTGTACTTTAATTCTGTCGCTTTTAATGAGTATTACAGATAATATAGAATATTCAGTTTATTTGAGCGATATAGTTGTTGGAGGTGAGATGTTGCAATAATAATTTTTAAATGCAATTCATTTTTGTAAGCAACAAAGCACTAATTCTAAAAACCTTTGTGAATCTTTCTGTCTTTGCGCTTTTGCGGCAGAAAAAAGTCTTATCGTCTCTCAGAAAACCATCCTCGCTTTTGCACTCACACTTTGATCAGCAAAAATTCCTTTTTGGTACATGAAATAACCCGCAATAGCAATCATCGCAGCATTATCCGTGCAATATTCAAATTTAGGAATGTAAGTTTTCCAACCCAATTTTTCGCCTGTTTCAGTTAAACGTTTGCGTAAGCCAGAATTAGCAGAAACTCCACCGGCGATAGCAATGTGTTTGATGTTTAAATCTGAAGCAGCTTTTTCCAATTTATAAAACAAACTGTCTAAAATAGCTTTTTGAACTGAAGCACAAATATTTGCTAACTCCTCAGAAATGAAGTTAGGATTTTTTTTCACTTCTTTTTGAATGAAATACAAAATTGAAGTTTTTAAACCACTGAAACTGAAGTCATATTCAGGCATGCGTGATTTAGAGAACTCAAATTTCAGCGCGTCACCTTCTTGCGCATATTTGTCAATTAATGGACCGCCAGGGTAGGGAAGTCCTAAGATTTTTGCTGTTTTATCAAAAGCTTCTCCCGCTGCATCGTCAATAGTTGAACCAATAATTTGCATTTCTTGGTAATCTTTCACCAAAACGAGTTGCGTGTGACCACCAGAAACGGTCAAACAAATGAAGGGAAATTCAGGTTTTTCTTTGAGGATGCCGAGCGAAGTCGAGGTATCATCTATGAAGTGAGCCAAAATATGACCATGCATGTGATTTACATCCAACATAGGGATATTTAATCCTAAAGATAGTCCTTTCGCAAAAGAGGTTCCAACAAGCAAAGAACCCAACAAACCTGGACCACAAGTAAATGCAATTGCATCAATATCTTGCAAGGAAATTCCCGCTTTTTTGATTGCTTCATGAACAACGGGTACAATGTTTTGCTGATGTGCTCGTGAAGCTAGCTCTGGGACAACTCCTCCATAACTTTCATGGACTTTTTGGTTGGCAATAATATTAGATAAAATGGCGTTATTTTTGAGTATTGCAGCTGAGGTATCGTCGCATGAGGACTCGATTCCTAAAATTATAGTTTGTTTGTTCGCCACTTTTGTTATTTTTGTATTCTGAATGCCAAAATTACTCAAAATACTTTTACGATTTATCGGGATTATTCTCGAATGGATATTGATTGTATTAATTTTTGTTGCATTTGCTATTCGCACAAGTCCTTTTCAGACCTATTTAGCTCAAAAAGCTACCGCTTATTTATCGGATGAGTTAAAAACGAAGATTAGTATCGATAAAGTGGATTTCATCTTTTTTGACAAATTTGCTTTGGATGGAATTTTAATTTTGGATCAAAAAAAAGATACTTTAGCGCATTTGGGCAGTGCCTTATTAACCTTAAATGCTTACGACGGAAAAAACAGAAAGATAGATTTAGGTGAATTGACCTTGAAAAATGGGAATGTCAAAATCAATCGGGCTAAAGAAAATGGGAAATTTAATTTTCAGTTTATTGCAGATTATTTCAAATCCACAGATACCACAAAATCAAAACCTTACGAAATAAGCTTGCATGATATTAATTTATCAAAAATCAATTTTAAATACGACGATAATCGAAAGGTGAAATCTTCATTTGGCATGGATTACAATCACATTCATGTTCAAAACATGGATTTGACTTCCTCTGACTTTAAAATGTTGAAAACTGGAGGAATTGCAACACATGTTCGCTCCTTGAGTTTGAAAGAAAATTCTGGAATAGAATTAAAAAGTTTTAGTTCAAGAATTGCATACGACAACAAAGGTTTGCGCATGAATTACCTGAAAATGGTGACTCCCAATTCAAAAATAAATATCGCAAAACTAAATTTGAACATCAATTCTCCTGATGATTTTTCTGAATTTGTAGATAAAGTTGAGTTAGATATTGATTTGCGTAAAAGTTTAGTTTCCTTGGCAGATGTAGCGATTTTTTCTCCAAATTTAGAGGGAATGAAGGATAAGATTTTAATCAAAACAAAAATTTCAAAGCGAGTAAAAGATTTAAAAATTGCTGATTTAGACTTGCGAATTGGTAAAAAGACCAAAATCCAAGGAACTTTTAATTTACCTGATTTTAGAGATTTGGAAGCTGCATTTTTTGATGAAAAAATCACCTATGCCAACATTGATTTGAATGATATTGAGAAAATCTTACTTCCTAAATCATCCAAAATGCGTCATATTAAGTTAGATGAAGGAGTTAAAAAATTACATAATGTTCAAATTTTAGATTTTAGATTGGACGGAATGTATTCTAATTTTGTGGTAAAATCTGATAAAATCAAAACAGCTTTAGGAATTATCGAAATGGATAATGGAATTATGTTCACCGAAAATAAAGCCAAAAATTCATTTAGTTTTGAAAAATCATTAGACAGCGATTACGATGTTAAAATCGACTCATTCCTGCTGGGAAGTTTTATTTCAAACAAAGATATTGGAAGTTTATCGGGACAATTTTTCTTAGAGGGTGAAATTTTTAACTCTGGAAAATTTGATTTGAATTTAATAAATGGTGACTTGAAGCGTTTTGATTATTTGGATTATGCTTACTCCGACATTCACATCGAAAATGGTTCTTTCAAAAGTAATGTTTTTGAAGGTGAAATGGATATTCAAGATGATAATCTAAATTTAGCGTATCATGGAACTTTAGATTTTAACACCAAACAACATTTCAAATTCGAGATTGATATTTCGCGTGCAATTTTAGATAATTTGAATTTGACTAATGTTGATAATACGCGCTTGAAATCGTCTTTTTCCGTTGATATTTCAGGGACAAATCCGAATAACTATTCAGGCAATATTTCTCTGAATGGTTTGGTTTATAACGAAGGCGATCAAAAATTTGATATTCCTTCTATGGAGATTAATATGCAAAGAAGTGAAACAAATGATGTTTTATCGATTGTTAGTGCATTGGCGGATATTTATGTAAGGGGCAAAGTTGATTATGGAACGATTGCAGATGATGTTAATAATCAATTTTCAAAAATTCTGCCAGCAATTTTCAAAGAAAAAACGTTTAAGAAAAAGCGAGTTAAAAGTAAATTTGAATACGATATTGAATTCAAAAATGTAAACGATTTATTGGCCATTTTTGCACCAAGTTTAGAAATTGCAAGTGGTTCAAAAATTAATGGAAAATTTGATGGATATGAGCAAGATTTTACCATGGATTTAACTTCAAGTAAAATTAAATATGATAGTATTACTTTAACAAATCTGAATGTAAAACAACGTGTAAGTGATGAATTATTGGATGCAAATTATACCGTTTCAAGGTTCTCTTTAAATGATTCTACCTTTGTAGACAATGCGACTTTTACTGCAAAAGGTTCAAAGGATGAAATCTACACGGAACTAGGATGGAATCCTAATACAAAGAACGAATCTTTTTTCTCTTGGAAAACGATTGTAAATGATGTTAATAGTTATTTTTTCAACCTAAATCCTTCGTTTTTTACAATCAGAGAACACCGCTGGAATATTGTCAATAATTCACAAGTGTTATTAGCTCCAAAAGACATTCAAATTCAAAATTTTAGAATGGAGCGAAATAATCAATATGTGACAGTTGATGGAAGAATCTCAGAGAATAAAGCTGATATTTTAAAATTAGATATTCACGATTTGGAACTAGAAGATTTTGTGAGCTTATTTAACGTTTCAATGGATGTTAAGGGTGAATTAAACGCAGTGGCAACTATTTCAGACCCATTCAATGAAATTAGTTTTGCTAGTGATGCTGCTATTCGAGATTTATTTTTCGACAACGAAGAAATTGGCGATATAAATTTAAAAGGCTCCTGGGGGAAAAAGACAGAAAGTTTAGATTTAAGTGGTGAGTTATTTTACAAGAAAAACAAAACCTTTAACTTTGATGGGAAATATTATTTAGAGAGAGAGAAAGAAAATTTAGACTTTGATTTAGATTTTGAATACACTGATATTCAATTTGCAAATATTTTCATGGACCCTACTGTTGTTTCTGGAATTAGAGGTTTGATTGATGGAAAACTTAAAGTGCACGGAACTCCTGAGGAACCAATAATAGAAGGTGGGATAAATCTTTTAGGAGGAAATGCCAAGGTTGAAATGTTTGGAGTAAATTTCGGTTTCGGTGGTCAAATTGAGGTCGAAAAAGATGCGATTTTAATCAATAATATGCCAGTTACTGATGAAGACGGAAATTCAGGCTCCTTGGTAGGTCAAGTTTATCACAACAATTTTACGGACTGGAACATGGATTTATTCTTCAATTTAGAAGATGATTCGTATGCCATGCAAAACGGAGTTTATAACCAACGTCTAGATCGTTTTTTGGTTATGAATACCGAATATAAAGAAGGAGATTTGTACTACGGGAAAGCTTACGCAACTGGTTATGCAAGTATTTTCGGTTATGCCGATAATTTGCAAATTGATGTAAACATGCAAACCAATGAAGGAACTGAAATCAACTTCCCGATGTATGGATCTAGTGACATTGAACAAGGAAAATTTATTGTTTTTCAATCTGATTTAGATAAAGATAAGAATACGCAACCAAAAATCGATTTCTCTGGAATTAACATGGATTTGAATTTTAAAATAACTCCTGATGCGCGCTTAAAAATTATTTTTGACGAAAGTATAGAAGATGAAATTGTTGCCTACGGAAGTGGAGAGTTTGCTATTGGTATCAACGAACAATATGATGTCGAAATGACAGGTGTGTACACAATTGCAGAAAACAGTATTTATAATTTCGTTTATCCACCAGTAATAAAAGAGAAATTTATTATCAAACCAGGAGGTACTATCACTTGGACAGGAGATCCAATCAATGCTCGTTTGAATCTTGAAACGTATAATAAAGTAACAACAACTTTGGCTGAAATCATGCCAAATGTAGAAACAAGTAAAGCTGCAGAAGCTAAAGAAGTGGAATGTTATTTGACCTTAACGGAGACCCTACTTTCACCTTTAATTACTTTTGATATTCGTGTTCCAAAAGCGAATGAAAGCGATAATGCGGCATTAAATAGAATTAAAGCGGATAGAGATGAATTGAATAAGCAGTTTTTCTCCTTACTACTAGTAAATAAATTTCAACCAATTCAAGGTGGAGTAAGCGGTGGAGCAGGAGCAGGTTTGCAATTAGTTTCTGGGCAATTAGAAGACATGTTGAACAGCATGACTCAAGATGTCCGTATAAATTTAGATTTACGTAATGAAAAGCAATCCAAAGAAGCAAAAGTTGGTTTTGAAATTCCGCTTTTAAATGATCGTTTGGTTGTAAAAACAAACTTAGGTGTTGAAAATTCAGGTACAAGTAATACGAGTTCATTTGTTGGTGATGTAAATTTGGAATATTTGATAAATGAAGACGGAACCTTCCGTGTAAGTTTGTTTAATGAATCCAATGATAATACCATTATGCAAGAGAAAAATTTAGGTCCTTTTACGCAAGGTGCAGGTATCAATTATCAAGAAGAATATAACAATATTCATGATTTTAAAATGGTGCAATATTTCCTCGATTTATTTAGAAAAAAGAAAAAGTACCCAATTAAAAGGAAAAAGAAACAATCAACTGTTCCTAAAGTAGAAACTTCAAATATTGTAAAACCAAAAGAATAAATTTAATTTAGTTAGATGAAAAAAGTTTTAATTGCAAATCGTGGTGAAATCGCCAGAAGAGTAATTCGCTCTTTAAAGTTAATGGGAATCAAATCAGTAGCTGTATATTCTGATGCAGATGCAAATGCTCCTCACGTTTTGGAAGCGGACGAGGCTGTTTATTTGGGTAAGTCACCGTCTTCTGAGAGTTATTTGAGACAAGACGAAATTTTACGTTATTGTAAAGAATTAGGAGTTGATGGAATTCATCCTGGGTACGGGTTTTTATCTGAAAATGCAACTTTTGCCAAAAAAGTGAAAGAGGCAGGTATTACTTTTATCGGTCCTTCACCAGAGGCAATGGATTTAATGGGAGATAAATTATCGGCAAAACAAGCTGTAAAAGAATACAATGTGCCCTTAGTACCTGGAATTGACAGAGCCATAACGGATGTTGAAGAAGCAAAAGAAATTGCTAAAATGGTAGGTTTTCCTGTTTTAATTAAAGCTTCTGCTGGTGGAGGAGGAAAAGGAATGCGATTGGTACACAATATTGAGGAATTACCGGAACAAATGAAAATGGCTCAAAGTGAAGCACGTTCTTCTTTTGGTGATGATGCCGTTTTTATTGAAAAATTTGTAACGAAACCTCGTCACATTGAAATTCAGGTTTTTGCTGATTCCCATGGAAATTATGTTTACTTATTTGAAAGAGAATGCTCGATTCAACGTCGTCACCAAAAAGTTGTAGAAGAAGCTCCGAGTGCTGTTTTAACACCAGAGTTGAGAAAACGCATGGGGGAAGCGGCAGTAGCTGTTTGTAAGGCTTGTGATTACGAAGGAGCTGGTACTGTTGAGTTTTTAATTGATGCAGACTTAAATTTCTACTTCCTAGAAATGAATACACGTTTGCAAGTGGAACACCCAGTTACTGAGGAAATTACTGGTTTGGATTTAGTGGAATGGCAAATTCGTGTGGCAAGAGGTGAACGCTTACCAAAATTACAAGATGAATTGAAAATCAACGGTCACGCGATTGAGGTTCGTGTTTATGCTGAAGATGCTTTAAATGGCTTTACACCAGATATTGGAAATTTGAGAAGATACAGAATTCCTCAAGGAAAAAATGTTCGCGTAGATGACGCGTTTGAAGAAGGTATGGATATTCCAATTTTCTACGATCCGATGATTGCTAAATTGGTTGTTTGGGGAGAAAACCGAATGGATGCAATTGAAAAAACAATTAAAGCAATTGATGATTATCAAATTTCTGGTTTAAAAACAACCTTAGATTTCGGAAAATTTGTTTTGAAACACGAAGCATTCCGCTCAGGTGATTTTGATACAAACTTTATCAAACAATATTTCGAAGATCCAACAATTATCAAAACAGCGATGCAAGAAGAGAAAGATGCTTTGTTAGCTTCTGTTGATCAAATTTGGAATAAGATTGAAGAAAATAAACGCAAAGAATTTACCTCAAAACCAGTTCATGGTGCTTGGAAGTTAATGCGAATATAAAAGTTTGATATTCAGTGATAAAAAAGTTTTTAACGGTTAAATCGTTTAGGAATTAAGACAAAAAAAAGAGGCAAATTCAATTTGAAATGCCTCTTTTTTAATTTTATGTGATTATTAGCCTAAATCTTAGCCAAAGAATCTTTTAAGTGATTGATTACAATAATATCAAAAGCATCAACTTGATTTAATTCTACTAAATAATAAGATGCCCAATCCATCACACTAATTAAATGTAAAGATCTTTCAATTAAAGAAGAACCTTTTGCATGTAAATCGTAAATATGTTTTGTCTTTTGACTTAAAATTTCTTTGGTCAAATCCATTCGAGTAGCATTTCTTGGATTTGCATCTTCAGTTCTAAAGAAAATAACTGCAAATTGATCAGATCCGCCTCCCCAACCAACTAGTTCGTTGTGGTTCATTTCTGGAATTGCCAAACTCCATCCTAAAAACTTACTGTTTTCATTCAATTGTTGACGTGCTCGAACTGCAACACCTTCGTATGCTGTTTCAGAATAAATAACACCAACTTTTCCAAATAAGAACTCAGCAATTTTTTTCCCTTCTGCTTTATTTGCTTCTAAATTTGAATTGATTAAATCTCTTCCTTTTTCTAAATCTTGCATTGGTTTTGCAGAAATTAATCCTAAAGATTGAAAAATGAAAATCAATTGAACTAATGAATATCCAATTGCTGCGCGAGGTTGATTTCCTCCAGGCACAATGATTACATCGTATCCATTTGCTTTGCTGAATTGCTCTAAGGTTCCACCAGAAGATATACATTTAATAGTTGCACCTTTACTTTTAGCAATTTCCAAAGCAGCAAGTGTTTCTTCAGTATTTCCTGAATAGGACGATCCTATAACTAAAGTGTGTTGATTTACAAAAGCTGGCAAGGTATAATCTTGACATAAAGTGATAGGCAAAGAAATTTCATTTTGAATCCATTGTGAAACCAATTTCCCTCCAATTCCAGAACCTCCCATACCACAAATCACAATGTTTCTGATTTCAGAAGTAGGTTTTGTAATTGTTACAGTTTTTGAAATGGCAATTGCCTCATCTATATTTTGCGTAAACGCAGTAATTAATTTCTCCATGTTAAAAATGTTTAAGCTACAAAAGTAACTATTGTTTAGGAATTAAAAAATAGTGTACAAAATAAAAAAAAACGATGCTAATAGATTTAACCCAAAGCGACATCTAGAATCATCATAACTAAAAAACCACCGATAAAACCTAAGACTGCAACATCTGTGTACTTATCTCGCTGTGTCTCTGGGATTACTTCTTCAACTACCACAAATATCATTGCTCCAGCAGCAAAAGCCAAGGCAAAAGGTAATATTGGTTGCATATAAATGACAGCCATTGCGCCAACAACTCCAGCTACTGGTTCAACAATTGCGGAAAGTTGTCCGTAGTGAAAGCTTTTCCATCTGCTTGCTCCTGCTCTTCTTAAAGGCATTGCAACTGCAAAACCTTCTGGAAAATTTTGAATACCTATTCCAATAGTTAATGCAATTGCAGAGGCATAAGTTGCACCGTCTATACCTAGAGAGGCAGCACCAAATAAAACTCCGACAGCCAATCCTTCCGGTATATTGTGTAAAGTGATTGCCAATACTAATAAAGTTGTTTTGTGTAATTGAGTTTTAACACCTTCTGTCTCATTGTCTCCAAAATTGATATGAAGATGAGGTAATTTTTTATCAAGAATAAACAAAAACATCGCTCCACCAAAAAATCCAACAGCTGCAGGCATCCAAGACATTGTTGGATACAATTTTTCAGACATTTCAATTGCGGGGTTTAAAAGTGACCAAAAACTTGCTGCAACCATTACACCTCCAGTGAAACCTAGCATCCCATCTAAAATACCTCTGTGAAGCGTTTTGAAGAAAAAAACTAGAGAAGCTCCTGCAGCAGTTACCAACCAGGTAAAAGTTGTCGCAATTAAAGCTGCGTAAACTGGGTCAATACTTTTTAAAAATACTTCTATTTCTCTCATGTTACGCAACAAATTTAGCTATTATCGTCTAAAAACAAGCTTTTTTTCTCAATTTGCTCATCGAATTAGGGCTAAAATAGACATTTTTTACCCCGAGATATGCATTTTCACTCATTTTTTTTAAAAAATATTAAATTTTTATTTACCCTGAATTGCAATTTGTAAATAATTGTTTTTCAAATGTTTATCGACGAATTGCTGTTTTTTGGTTATTAACATTTTACGTCTTTTATCAACAAAATAACATTTTTTTTTCTGAAAGTCGCATTCTGCTTGCTTTTTAGCATATATTTGTCCCATAAAAATTTTTAATTATTTAAAAACCAATAACTATGAACAAAGCAGAATTAATTGATGCAATGGCATCTGAGTCAGGATTGACAAAAGCTGATGCTAAAAGAGCATTGGAAGGATTTGTAGCAGCAACATCAAGCGCATTGAAAACAGGAGACAAAATTTCTTTAGTAGGTTTTGGATCTTTCGCAGTATCTAAAAGAGAAGCTAGAACAGGTCGTAATCCTCAAACTGGTAAAGAAATCAAAATCGCAGCTAAAAATGTAGTACGTTTTAAAGCTGGTGCTGATTTAACTGAAAAAGTTAACTAGTTATCTGCTTTTAAAGCATTACGAAAGGTGGTCAATTTTGGCTACCTTTCTTTTTTTATAACAAATGAAGAAAGAAGTTTTAGAAGAATTTTATAAAATTATAACTCCTAATAAACAAGAAATGTTTGATAGGATCGCTGCTCAGCGCACCAAGCATATTACTGTTGTATTAGAAAATGTTTTTCAAGAACATAATGCAAGTGCTGTTTTACGCTCTTGCGACTGTTTTGGAATACAAGAATTACATGTAATTGAAAAAGATAATCAATATAAAGTACAACGTGATATTGCTTTAGGAGCAGGTCGATGGGTAGATATGTATAATTTTGATAAAGGTAGTGAGGTAACAAAAGATTGTCTCACCAAATTAAAAAGTAAAGGATACAAAATAGTTGCAACCTCCCCTCATACGGAAAAAACGATCAATGATATCGATTTATCTCAACCAATGGCTTTTGTTTTTGGAACAGAGCGTCGCGGAATTAGTGATGAAGTAGTTGAACTTTCTGATGAGTTAGTGAAAATTCCGATGTATGGATTTACAGAATCTTTTAATATCTCAGTTTCTGTTGCTTTAGTTTTAAATACCATTCGTACAAGATTAGAAGAGTCTGATTTAAATTGGAAACTTTCTCAGGAGGATTTAATCGATTTAAAAATTAAATGGTGTAAAAAGATTTTAAATGGCGGAGAAGCTCTAGAGAAACATTTTATTCAAAAATTGAAAGAAAACTAAGTTTTTTTATTGTCATCCGAAAATTGTATTATATCTTTGTAGAGTATAATTTTCAATTTAAGTTATCACACTAATTAATTACATTATTTATGGGAAGAGGCGATAAAAAAACAGCAAAAGGAAAAAGAACTATTGGTTCTTACGGAGTAACACGTAAAAGAAAAAGTACTGCTGCTGCAAGTCCAGCTAAAGCTGAGAAAAAAGTAAAAGTAGTTGCTGAGAAAACTGAAACAGTAAAAAAAGCAGCTCCAAAAAAAGAAGTGAAAGAGAAAACAGACGCTCCTAAAAAAGCAGCACCGAAAAAAGCCGCTAAAAAAGAAGATTAAGATATTTAGCTCCGTTAACGGGGCTTTTTTTATATTATTTTTTTAAGAATTTTAAGTTATTACATTTTATATTATTACCTCATGAAACATAATTTTGGAGCAGGTCCTTGTATTTTACCTCAAGAAGTTTTCAAGCAAGCCGCAGATGCTGTTTTAGATTTTAATGGATTATCTATTTTAGAAGTTTCTCACCGCCATAAAGATTATGTGGCTGTTATGGATGAGGCTTTGGATTTAGTAAAAAAAGCTTTAAATGTGCCAGAAGGTTATTCTGTTGCTTATTTACAAGGTGGAGCTTCGTTAGGGTTCACAATTGTTGCATTAAATATGATGCGTGCAAATAAAAAAGCAGCTTATATTAACACGGGAACGTGGGCTTCTGGAGCAATCAAAGAAGCTAAAAAAGTTGGTGTTGATGTAAATGTTGTAGCTTCTTCTGAAGACAAAAACTTTTCTTATATCCCTAAAAATATTATTGTTCCTTCGGATATGGATTTTTTGCATTTTACTTCAAATAACACCATTTATGGTACTCAATTTCAAAATTTCCCTAAGTCAGATGCTCCTTTAGTTTGTGATATGTCGTCGGATATTTTTTCAAAAGAAATTAATGTAGCGGATTTTGATTTAATATACGCTGGAGCACAGAAAAATCTTGGTCCAGCTGGTGCAACTTTGTATATCGTTAAAGATGATGTTTTAGGAAAGTCAACTTCTCCTTTTATGCCAACTTATTTAGATTTGAAACAACATGTTGAGAAAGAGTCAATGATGAATACTCCTCCGGTTTTTTCAGTTTATGTAGCAATGTTGAATTTACGTAATCTATTAGCAAATGGTGGAGTAAAAGCAAAAGAATTGGAGAACAATGCCAAAGCGGAGTTAATTTATTCTGAATTAGATTCAAATCCGTTATTTTATGGTACTGTGGCAACAGAAGACCGTTCTAAAATGAATGTGTGCTTCAAATTGAAAGATGAAGCATTAAACGAAAAATTTGATACGGCTTGGAAAGCCGCTGGAATAGTTGGTTTACCTGGACATCGTTCAACTGGTGGATACAGAGCTTCTATGTACAATGCCTTACCACTTTCAAGTGTGCAAGTTTTGGTTGATGTAATGAAAGAATTTACAAGAGTAAACGGATAGTTTCGACTGCGCTCAACTACCTTGTTTATTTTTAAAATCGAGAAACTTCTATATTGAGCGGAGTCATGTTGATTGAGCGAAGTCGTGTTGATTGAGCGGAGTCGTGTTGATTGAGCGGAGTCGAAATCAACATTTAATTATAAAAAAAGAAAAATGAAAATTTTAGCAAACGATGGAATTTCCGATGAAGGAAAAAAAGCCTTGGAAAATGCTGGATATATTGTAGTAACGGATAAAGTGAATCAAGAAGATTTGGCAAAAGCAGTAAATGAAGAAAATTATGAAGTTGTTTTGGTAAGAAGTGCCACAACTGTTCGTAAAGAAGTAATTGATGCTTGTCCAGGTTTGAAATTGATAGGAAGAGGTGGTGTAGGTATGGACAACATTGATGTTGCTTATGCTAGAGAAAATGGTAGAACCGTTATCAATACCCCGGCTTCATCTTCGCAATCAGTTGCAGAATTAGTTATGGGGCAATTATTCTCAGTTTCTCGTTTTTTACATGATTCATTCAAAAATATAGAGTCTGGTGATTTCAATACCTTAAAGAAAAATTATGCTAAGGGAATTGAGTTACGAGGTAAAACCTTAGGAATTGTTGGTTTTGGTAGAATCGGACAATCTTTAGCTTCTTATGCTTTAGGATGTGGAATGAATGTTTTAGCTGTAGATCATCATGAGAAAGATGTTGAAATACCAGTTTTAATTGGGAATGGAACTGAAGTCAAAGTGATTGTAAAAACGACAACTTCTTTGGATTCAATTTTGCCAAATTGTGATTATATATCTCTTCATGTTCCTAAACAAGCTGATGGAAGTGCCGTTTTTGCTGAAAAAGAATTTGCTTTGATGAAAAAAGGAGTTCGTTTAGTAAACGCTGCTCGAGGTGGAGTAATCAATGAAACTGATTTAATAGCCGCTTTAGATTCTGGTAAAGTTGCTTTTGCTGCTTTGGATGTTTTTGAAAACGAACCGAATCCAAATAAAGCGTTGTTATCTCATCCTAAAATTGCTTGTACGCCACATATTGGTGCAGCAACTTTGGAAGCGCAAGATCGCATTGGTTTAGAGCTTGCTGATTTAATAATTGCAAAATTTGGTGTTTTTAAATCGCAAGAAGCTTAAATTTTAAAATAAAAAATATGAGAAAAGTTATCCTAATTCGGGATGACTTTTCTGTTTTAACTAATCGTTTTTATGGAATTTATTGACTCAAAATTAGATGAATACGTTTGTGAACATACTTCGCAAGAATCTGATTTATTGAAAGAACTCAATAGGGAAACGTACGTGAAGATTTTGCAACCTCGCATGTTGAGTGGACATTTTCAAGGGAGGTTATTGAGTATGTTGTCCAAAATGATCCAGCCAAAACGAATTTTAGAAATTGGAACTTATACAGGTTATTCAGCCTTGTGTTTGGCTGAAGGACTAACTGAAAAAGGTAAGTTGACGACCATTGATATCAATGAAGAATTAGAAGATTTTACACGTTCTTATTTTGAAAAATCTATTTATAAAAACAATATTGATTATGTAATTGGTGATGCCATGGAGTTTATTCCGCAAATGGATGAACAATTTGATTTGGTTTTTATTGATGCTGACAAATCGAATTATTTAAATTACTATCACCTTGTTTTTGATAAAGTAAAATCTGGAGGTTATATTTTTACAGACAATGTGCTTTGGTCCGGAAAAGTGATTGAAGAAGTAAAAATAAACGACAAGGATACACCAGTGATTTTAGATTTTAATAACTTTGTAAAAAATGATCCACGTGTGGAAACAATTTTGTTACCAATCAGAGATGGAATCATGTTGACTCGTAAAAAATGAAAAAATTAGAAGAACTTTTTGGAATAAATTACCAACAATTAAATCAATTGTTGATTAAAATTGGGACGAATATTTTAATCGCTGCTATAATTTTTGTGGTGGGTTTTTGGTTGGCAAAAGTAGCTTCAAGAACGGTACGTAAAATACTAACAAAAAGTAACACCGATATTGGTTTAATAACCTTCTTAACTAGTTTAACTTCAATTTCCTTAAAAGCTTTGGTTGTTGTGACAGGAATTACACAACTAGGAATTCAAATGACGTCATTTGTCGCTATTTTAGGTGCTGCAGGTTTGGCAGTCGGTATGGCTTTTTCTGGTACACTTTCAAATTTTGCTGGTGGAATAATGATATTGGCTTTTAAGCCTTTTAAAGTTGGAGATACAATCAAGGCGCTAAATGAAGTTGGAACAGTGAAAGAAATCTTAATTTTTAACACCTATTTGCATACTTCTGATAATAAGGTTGTTATTCTTCCAAATGGTCCCGTAGCAAATGGTCAAGTTATCAATTATACAAGAGAAGAAAAACGCCGTGTAGATGTTGTTTTCAGATTAAACAATGGTACAAATTTAGAATTGGCAAAGGAGGTAATATTAGCTTATATTAAATCTGAAAAAAGAATTTTACAAAATCCAAAACCTGTAATTGGAGTTTCTCTGGTAACCCATGAAAGTATTGATTTAACTGTAAATGTCTGGGCTAAAACTGCGGACAATACTGATGTTTTACATGCCATGAATGAACATGTTTATTTGAAATTTCAGGAAAAAGACATCAACGGATCTCATTTAGTATGATACATTATTTAAATTCTCATTACTTAATACAGAAATACAACGAATCCAATCAATTTGGTGATTTGTTAGGTATTGATTTTCTTATTTTAGAAAAAGGAGTTGTAGAGTATAAAGTAAAAATATCATCTAATTTGTTAGCAACCCAAATTGCTGCACATGGTGGATTAATAGCAACTTTGTGCGACGGCGCATTAGGAATTGCCACTTTATCCTGCGTTGTAGAAGATGATAAAGTTGTGGCCACGGTCGAAATGAATATCAAATATTTGAAACCAGTTTTATTAAATGATGAGCTTGTTGCGAAAGCAGAAGTTATTCAAGCGGGTAGGAGGTTGCTTTTTTCAGAATGTAAAGTATACAACCAGAGAAATGAAATCATTGCTTCCGCTTCTGGTACCTTTAATGCTTATCCTAAAGAAAAAGCAGGATATTAGAATTTAGTCCCAAAACTCAAATTTTAATACATTTTTCTTAGTATTTTTGTTGAATCAATATTTTTACAATGAGTAATCGCATTACAGATTTATTTCAAATAAAATATCCAATCATTCAAGCAGGAATGATTTGGTGTTCAGGTTGGGAATTGGCAAGTGCAGTTTCAAACGCTGGTGGATTGGGAATCATCGGTTCAGGTTCGATGTATCCGCATATTTTAGACGAACACATAACAAAGTGTAAAGCAGCAACGAATAAACCTTTTGGTGTTAATTTACCAATGCTTTACCCAGATATTGAAAAACATGTTGAGACAATTATAAAGCATAAGGTTCCAATAGTTTTTACTTCGGCAGGAAATCCTAAAACATGGACAAAATATTTGCAAGAAAAAGGAATTATTGTTGTTCATGTTGTTTCAAGTGTTAAATTTGCTTTAAAAGCCCAAGAAGCTGGAGTAGATGCAGTTGTTGCAGAAGGTTTTGAAGCTGGTGGGCATAATGGAAGAGACGAAACAACTACATTGTGTTTAATTCCGATGGTGGCGAAAGAAATTAAAATTCCTTTGATTGCAGCTGGTGGAATTGCAACTGGAAGAGGAATGCTAGCAGCAATGAATTTGGGAGCAGATGCAGTTCAAATTGGAAGTCGTTTTGTAACCTCAACTGAATCTAGTGCGCATCAAAATTTCAAGGAAAAAGTTTTAAATTCCAATGAAGGTGATACTTTGTTAACTTTAAAAGAATTAACACCTGTACGCTTACTTAGAAACCCATTTTTCGACAAGGTCTCTGAAGCCTATAAAAATGATGCTACTACTGAAGAGTTGAATAAACTTTTAGGTAGAGGTAGAGCAAAAAAAGGTATGTTTGAAGGAGATATGGAAGAAGGAGAATTAGAAATTGGTCAAATAGCTGGAATCATAGATGAAATCAAACCTGCCAAAGAAATTGTAGAGGAAATTATTACTGAATTTAGACAAGCATTAAACGAACAAGAAAAATTTAATTTTTAAATGGTAAATTTTGAACGCTTCACTTTAGAAAACGGACTTCGTGTGCTTTTTCACAAAGATGAAACAACGCCAATGGCAGTTGTAAACACCTTATACGATGTGGGTGCTCGTGATGAAAATGCAGATAAAACAGGTTTTGCACATCTTTTTGAGCACTTGATGTTTGGCGGATCAGTGAATATTCCTGATTTTGATATGCCTTTACAGCGCGCTGGTGGTGAATCAAATGCCTTTACTTCAAATGATATAACAAATTATTACGACATTCTTCCTGCGCATAATATTGAAACAGCTTTGTGGTTGGAATCAGACAGAATGTTGTCTTTAGCTTTTACTACCAAAAGTTTGGAAACACAAAGAAGTGTTGTAATTGAAGAATTTAAGCAACGCTATTTGAATCAACCTTATGGCGATGTTTGGTTGAATTTGCGACCTTTGGCATACAAGAAACATGCTTATCAGTGGGCAACTATTGGAAAAGAGTTGAAGCATATTGAAGATGCAACAATGGAAGATGTGAAAGCGTTTTTTGCAAAATATTATTGTCCGGCAAATGCAATTTTATGTATCGCAGGAAATTTCGAACTAGAAGAGGTTAAATCCCTAGTGAACAAATGGTATGGCGATATTCCTTCAGGAGAAAAACATGCTAGAAATTTAGTTCAGGAACCTAAACAAAGTGAATATAGAGAGCAAATTTTGGAAAGAGATGTTCCTTCTGATGCTTTTTATTATGCTTTCAAAATGCCTGAAAGATTATCAAATGATTACAGTATTTGCGATATTATTTCTGATGCTTTAGGAGGAGATAAGTCTTCTCGATTATATAATGAAATTCAGAAAAAACAAAAGTTAGTTACAGAGATATCAGCTTATATTTTAGGTTCCATTGACGCTGGTTTATTTGTAGTTTCAGGCAAAATAGCTCCAAATAAATCTTTTGATGAATTAGAATCTGCACTTTGGAAAGAATTAGCTAAAGTAAACGAAACGAATATTCCAGAGAAAGAATTAACTCGTTTAAAAAATAAAATTCAAACAGCAAGAGAATTTCAAGAACAAGGATTACTCAATCGCGCGATGAATCTAAGTTTTTACGAATTGTTGGGGGATGCTGATAAAATTAACCACGAATTTGAATCTTATTCTAAAATTCATTCAGATGATTTCAAAAGGGTTGCGCAAAATTTATTTAGAAAAGAAAATTGTTCCGTTTTAAAAGTTAAATCTACAACAAATGCTTGATCGTAAAGAAAGTCCTGAATTACAAGAAATTCATAACATACATTTTGTTGAGCCAATTCAACGAGATTTAACTCAAAATACATCTCTTTTCCTTATGGATAAGGTGAAAGATGATACTGTACGTATTGAATTTCACTTTAATGCAGGGCAAATAAGTGGAAAAAGAAATATGGCAACTTTTGTCTCCGCTCTTTTACTTTCGGGAACAAAAGATAAAACAAGTGAACAAATTCACGAAGAATTAGATTCTTTGGGTGCTTATATTGATCAAGAAATTTCAATGGAAAGTGCCTTTGTGAACTTATATTGTTTGCGACAAAATGTTTTGCAAGCCTTTGAATTGTTAATTTCTGCATTAGAGAATGTTTCATTTGAGGAGCACGAAATAGAAGAAATGCTCCAAGTGAAAAAGCAGCGCTATTTGGTTTCATTAGAAAAAGTAAGTTTTTTAGCGCGAAAATCATTCCAAAAATATTTCTTTTCAAATTTGGGATCATATTCTCGTCAGTTAGAACTTGAAGATTTTGATTCAGTTAATCGTCAGGATTTAATTGATTTTCACAAAGAATTTTATTTAAAAGGTCTGCGTAAAATAGTTGTTGTAAGTAATTTGCAGGACGAAGTTGTCTCTGCAATTAGTGAACGATTAAAATCATGGTCACAAGCCAGTATTTCTGTTTTTGAAGGAAAATTAGAACATCAAAAAGGAAGTTTCCATGTCGAGAAAAAAGGTGCCATTCAAACTGCCATTCGCTTAGGAATTCCCTTGTTTAATAAAAAACATGAGGACTATGTGAAGTTTCAAGTGCTTCAAACCATTTTAGGTGATTATTTTGGAAGTCGTTTGATGTCTAATATTCGAGAGGATAAAGGTTACACCTATGGTATCGGTTGTGGCTTGGTTGAATTGAAAGAAACTGGGTATTTTGTTATTGCAACTGAAGTTGGCAAGGATGTTTGTGATGCAACAATAAATGAAATAAAATACGAAATCGAACGTTTAAGAACTGAATTAGTTCCTCACGATGAGTTAAGTTTGGTGAAAAATTATTTATTAGGACAATTGTTGAAAAGTGCCGATGGACCTAACGCTATGATGGATTTATTTTTAGGTGTTAGGCAACATCAAATGACATTAGATTTTTATAACGAGTACATTGAAAAAATTAAAGCAGTTACGTCTGAAGAATTAGTGGAGATTGCTGTTAAATATTTAGTGTTTGATAATTTCACCTTGGTAACAGCTGGAGAGCGCAACTAATTCTGCTTATTTACGTTATAATTTTAAGTGAAAAATAAAATTTACATATTATTTGTTGTTACATTTTTATCATTTGTTGCACCTTTAAAAAGCTTTGGTATTGAAGCCTTAGGTGGAGAAATTACATGGAAATGTGCTGGTGGTAGTAATTTTATTTTTGAGTTGGTGCTTTACCGAGATTGTAATAGTACAGATTTAACATCACTTTCTGAAAATATTCGTGTTTGGAATCATGGAACGATAACCGATATTGCTGTAAATTTTATCAGTAAAACCAATATTTCTCCTATTTGTACACCAAATACTTCCTCACCGCCCGCTTTGAGCTGTGGATCTGGTGATAATGGCGGAAATGGTTTAGGAGCAGTTGAAAAGTTTATTTTTCAGAGTAACCCCATTAATCTTTCTGGTGTTCCCGGAGCAAATGGTTGGATTTTCACCTATGAAACAAGTGCAAGAAAAGCTTCAATTTCTAATATTTCGAATCCTGCTTCAAATGGAATGACCTTGGTTGCAAAAATGTTTGAAATTGCAGAAGTACAAAATGCCTGCTTGGATAATTCTCCTGTTTTTCTTGAAAATCCGTATTTGATTGTTTGCAGTGGAACACCATATCGTTACATGCCAAACATTTCAGATCCTGATTTAGATTCTTTAAATTTCAGCTTGGTAAATCCCCTAAATAATTTTCCAGGAGGAAGTTTTAATCCGCCAACAAACCCAATTCCAACTGCATTTATTGCTGGTTATTCAGCATTATCTCCGACTCCAAATTCAACCATGAATGGGGCAAATGTTAACTTTGCAATTGATCCAGTATTTGGTGATATTAGTTTTTCTACAATCTCGTCGGGAGAATATGTCTTTAAAATTTTAGTTGCATCGTATCGTAATGGCAGAAAAATTGCTGAAGTAGAAAGGGAAATGCTTGTATTTGTAACGAATTGTGCAAATTCAAATAATGCGCCATTAATTAACGCTCCAGTTGAACTAGTATCTACTTTTGCAGGAAGTTTTCAAGCTGGAAATTTAGTTGTATTTACGCCAACTTCTTCTGATATAGAGGTTTTACAAGATGATGTAACTCCACAACAAAATACCTCTACCATTAGTAGTATTGTGTTGCCATTGCCACAATCTTCAAATGGAATTCAGGGAAGTTCGAATACTATTAATTGGCAAACAAATTGTACAGATTTAAAAAATACATTTGGGAATGAATACGCCTCAGTAACCTATAATTTTGTTGTAAAAGTGACTGATAATTATTGTCAAATCCCAAAAGTTTCCTATCAACGTATTCAAATAGAATTAAACAGCGATGTTCAAATTAATCCTGCCAAAATTCAGTGCATTCAAACTTTAGCTAATGGAGATTTGATTATCAACTGGGATCAAGTTTTTGATGTAAATGGAGATTTTGTTTCCTATGATTTATATTCGATTCAAAGTGGACTAATAGCTAGTGTTAATTCAATAAATACAACAACTTTTACTGTTCCTGCAGTGAATGCTGATCATGATTTTTTTATTAAAACCTTAAGCGGAACTCCTTGTACAATTGCTGTTTCAAGCGATACTGTGAGTAACATGTTTTTGACACTTTTTAATCCCTTAGACGGTACTGCAACATTATCTTGGAATCCACCATTTTCGTCTGAAGTGACAACTTTTGCAAATCAATATGAAATTTTCAGAGAGTTTCCCTTAGGAACTTGGACTTCAATTGGATTTGTACCTTATGGAACAAATAATTTTATTGATACCATTGATATTTGCCAAGCGAATTTAAATTATTACGTACAATTAAACGATCAAGTTTGTCCTCATATTTCATCAATCGACGGTGATATGTTAGAAGATAGAATTTCACCTTTTGCACCAGAAATCACATCTGTGTCAATTGACACAATTACTGGACTTGCTACTTTAAATTGGCTGGTTCCAAATAATACAGACATTGAGGGGTATGTAATTTACTTGAACAATGTCGAGTTTGATACGGTTTTTGGCATTAATTCTACTTCCTATACCTATCCTGTTGGAAATATCAATTCAAGTTTAAATTTTAGTGTAGCAGCTTTTGATTTTTGTACTTCGCAGTTTAATCCATTATTTAACCAAACTTCTGGACGAAGTGAACCGCACACAAGTATGTTTTTGACGCATGATTATGATGTTTGTTCAAAAACGGTTCAATTATCTTGGACGAAATATTTAGGTTGGCAGGCTGTAGATTCTATTGAAATTTTCGGACAAAAAGAAAATGGCATCTGGGAATCCTATGGTAAAATAGACCAAGGAGTTGGAATTCCAAGAAATTTTGAAATTATTTTAGATGAATTTGTAAACTATACTTTTGTTGTTCAGGCTTTAGATAGTGCTGGGAATAACATGTCATTTTCAAATTTAATTCAATTTTTCACGCAATCGACTTCAAAACCAAGTTTCAATTATTTGAGAGTTGCATCTGTATCGGGAGAATTAGTTGAAATCATACATGAAGTCGAATTGATTTCTGGAGTTTCCGAATTAGCATTAGAAAAATTAAATGAAGATGGTGTTTTTGAAGAAATTCAGCGAATTCCAGCCGTGGCAAATGCATATTTTACAGACGAGGATGTTTCCGTTGATGAAAAAAGTTATTCTTATCAAGTAAGAGTGATCGATAGTTGTGGAAATTTGGGTGGTGCTTCAAATGTTGCTAAAACTATTTTACTGAAATATCAAACGGATAATTTGAATCTAATAAATACCTTAACCTGGTCAAAATACGAAGGTTTCAATGGGTCAATTTTGTACTATAACGTTTACAGAGGTGTAGATGGTGTTTTTGATCCGGGCGTCTTTGTAACTGTTCCGGCGGACCAAAATTTTTATGTAGATATGGTGAAATCTGGATTAGAATTTAGTGGCAAAATTTGCTACTATGTGCAGGCTGTGGAAGCAATAAATATTTATGGTTACAGAGAAGTAAGTTATTCAAATACAGTTTGTCCTGTTTTTGAACCTCTAATTTATGTTCCAAATTCTTTCACACCAAATGACGATGATTTGAATGAAGTTTTTATCCCAAAGTTTGACATGATTGATGTCAATGAATATCAATTTACAATTTTTGACCGCTGGGGACAAGTAATTTTTCAAACGAAAGAAAGCAGCGAAGGTTGGGATGGGAAAATTGATTTGTCAGGCAAAATAGCTCCAAATGGAAGTTACATGTATGTTGTTCAAATTAGAGATGGAAATCAGCAAGAAATTATCAAGCGAGGACATGTAAATGTAATTCGATAATTTTTATCTTTGGAAAATGAATAAATCAATTCTAACGATATTTGTAGTTTGTCTTACTTATTTTGCACAAAGTCAGCTGATTTCAACTGTTAGAAAATCATTTTATTCTTTTGATAAAAACATACTCAAAAACGCTTCAATTTTAAGAGATTTTTATTTAGATGACAGTCCAGATTCGATTTACAATATTGGAAGTTATTTGATTCGAAAGGGTTTTCAAAATGAAAATCAAGCTCAAATTAATTACGGTAAACTTATTATTTCAAGTTATTATTACGAGCACGGAAAAGCTGAAGTAAGCATTGAAAATTTGAGAGCATGTATTCAATATTATGAGCGCAGAAAAGATATTGAAAATTTAGCTGATGCTCAAAATATGATGGGTTTAGCTTTGATGTATCAAGAGAAAAATAAAGAAGCCATCTCTTGGTTTCTAAAATCTTTAAACAATGCTCAAAAATTACCCGAAGATGCTGAATCTTACATGGCGCAAATCAATATGGTGGAGGCATTTTATCGCTTAAATCTATTTGAATCTGCAGAAAAAGAATTGGAATCTTTTATTGATAAAGTTACAAGACAAAAATTAAACAAAGGATTACGAAAAGCCTATCAGTTAAAATCTAAAATTTGTTTTGCAACAGAAAGAATCTCTGAAGGAATAGCTTACAGTAAAAAATCATTGCAGTTAGCCTTTCAAAATGGAGATAAATTGGGATTATCTTTTGCTCAAAACGACATGGCGATTGCTTATTTTCAAGAAGGTAATGAATTAGAAGCCAAAAAGTCTTTTGAAAAAAGTTTACAATTACGTAAAGAGATTGGAAATTTCCCCATTATATGTGAAAGTTATTTCAATTTGGGCGAATATTATTATTTCAAAGAAGATTATTCCAAGGCGATTCAATATTATGATTCCTCTTTTCAATTAGCCTTAAAAAACAAACTTTTGCAGGAACAAGTGGATGCATTGGAGCGAATTGGAGAATGTTACAGCAAATCAAATTCACCGCAAAAAGCATATGAGTTTATGGCTAAATTTGCAGAAACGCAGCGTGAATTGATTCAAAAAATAAAAGCTGACAATGTTGAAATTGATACAGATTTGCGCAATTTTAGAGACTCAGAACAAGAACTAAATCAAGCGCGAAGAGAACGTGAATTACAAAAGCGCATAGTTAAATCTGAACGCAATACTTTTTGGATGTTGATTTTAACTGTTATCGTTATTTCACTTAGTATTTTATTCCTTTTGAAATCTAGAAAAAATGGTGCTGAGTGAAACCCAATGGCTAATAGGAGAAGAAACATTTTATTCCGTTCCTTTTATTTCAACAGATTTACTTTTTCTTATCTTAATTTCAATAATTGCAGTGCTAATAATTCTTCTAATTAGAAGAAAAAAGAAAAATTAATTCAATTTTCCTGGGAAAATTAAATCAAATCGAGGAATGATAACCTTAAATTTCTTATTGGTTGTGAGATTTAAAAAAGTATAATTTCCTTCCATGTAACCCATTTCACTTTTTAATTCACAATAAGAAACATAAGCGTGGGATTCATTAAATTTCAGGTTTGGTTGTTCACCTACAACTCCAAGTCCTTCAACAACATGTGGTTCATCTAAACTGTCAAAAACATACCATTCACGAGAAAGTAATTTTACTTCGTCAGAATTTGAATTTTGAATGTTAATCTGATACTCAAAAATAAAGGAATTCTCTTCTAAATACGACAATTTCTCATTGTATTTAGCTTGCACTGAGATGCAAATTCCATGTGTAACTTTTGTTTTCATCACTTTTATTGTTCGATAAAAATAAAAAAATATTTCCTTCGATTTACATTTTTAACATTTATTTTTTGATTTTATTTGAGAAATAATTACTTGAATGGATAGAAATTCTTAACTTCATCCCGATTTTTAAAAGATTATCAATGAAAAATTTCTTCCAAAAAAATTGGGTACATTTTGCCATAATAGCAATTTTATTTATAGTTACTTACTTTTATTTCAGTCCACAATTTGATGGTTATGGATTAAAACAACACGATATTGAGATGCATAAAGGTATGTCAAGCGAAGTTGTTGACTATAGAGAAAGAACGGGAAGTGAAACTTTGTGGACAAATTCAATGTTTGGAGGGATGCCAACGATGCAGATATCTCTTTTGTATGAGGGTAATTATATTGCAGAAAGTGTTACAGCATTTTTGAAAACACTTCCTCCACCAGCTGGGGTTGTCTTTTTATACATGATTTGCTTTTACATCTTCGCAATGTGTTTGCGCTTAAATCCTTGGGTAGGTTTACTTGGAGCAATTGCATTCGGATTTTCATCTTATGACATTATTATCATTCAAGCAGGGCACAACTCCAAAGCATTAGCAGTTGCATTTATGGCTCCAGTAGTAGGTGCGTTTATTATGGCCTATCAGCGGAATATGAAGTGGGGAATTTTACTTTCGGCCCTTTTTATGACGTTTGAAATTTCCATGAATCACTTGCAAGTGACTTATTATTTGGGTATTTTGATGCTTGGTTTAGGTCTTGTAATGTTTTTAGATGCGATTAAAAGAAAAGCATTTAAATCTTTTTTCATCACTACAGGAGGAATTGTAATTGCTTATATTTTGGCTGTTGTAATCAATTATGGAAATATTTCGCTTACAAATGACTATTCAAAACACACGATTCGTGGTGGCAACGATATCACTACAAACCCTGAT
Organism: Flavobacteriia bacterium; assembly: GCA_046303515.1. Lineage (GTDB taxonomy): Bacteria > Bacteroidota > Bacteroidia > Flavobacteriales_D > Crocinitomicaceae > M2408. The sequence goes on from JBKCGI010000226.1 coordinate 62,236, forward strand.
GGAACATCGAATAAAGGAAATTCAACATCAGGATTAGACAAAGATTATGTTACGCAATGGAGTTACGGAATTGGTGAATCATTCACATTAATTTCTCCTTATGTAAAAGGTGGTGGAACAGTTACTTTGGCGGATAGTCCATTTGCAGAAGACGCTCAAAATTTAGACATGGATGCTGAAAAGTTGAATGGTGTGATGAATTTTCCTGTTTATTGGGGAGATCAACCAATGACTTCAGGTCCAGTTTATGTTGGTATAATTGTTGCGCTTTTAGCATTTTTGGCTCTGGTATTTGTTAAAAACCCAATTAAATGGGCATTACTAGCGGTAACTGCATTGACTTTAGCACTTTCCTGGGGTAAAAACTTCATGGGATTAACCGATTTTTTCTTGGACAATGTGCCTGGATACAACAAATTTAGAGCGGTAACAATTATTTTGATTGTAGTTGAGTTATGTATTCCAATTTTGGGTGTATTGTTCTTAAATTACATTGTAAAAGAAAGAGAAGCAATTGTAGCTCAAAAGAAAAAATTCTTTATTGCAGCTGGAGCATTTGTAGCCTTCTTATTTATTGTGAAAATGGTTGGCTTAGGTGATAATTTCATGTCACCAAATGACACAGCCCAATTCAAGCAAATTGAAGATGCAAAAGAAAACATCAAATCCGGAATCAAAGGTCAAATCATGCAAATGAGTCCTGCAGATCAACAGAAATATGGTGTAAATGTTAATGATCCTGCTCAAATGGAGCAATTTGTTGAATCACAGTACGAACAATATGTTTCTACTAATAATTTACAGCAATTAAAAGTATCTCAAAGCGATGTAAAGGTTGTGAGAGAATCGATTTTTGACTCTAGTATGAATCGCTCGCTATTGTTTTCTGTTTTAGCTTTAGGAATTTTGGCTTTATTGTTTTTCACACAATTGCCTTCTTTGGTTATTGTTGGAGGTTTAACAGTTTTGGTTGCAGCGGACTTAATTCCTGTAGCAACCAACTATTTGGGTAAACAAGAACAAGGTTCAGGTTATAAATACTGGGATTTAAAAGGGAATACCTTATATCCAATTAGTGCGAATACTGCGGATTTGCAAATCATGGAGATCGAAACATCTTTAAACCCAAATCTGAAAGCTAAAGTATCGGCTGGAGAAAAATCGGGCGCAACAAAAGCAGATGAATTAGCTTTGAGTGGAGGAGAAAAAAACAGGGTAATCGATTCATACAAATTTGCTGCTTTAAATAGAAATACAAATTACAGAGTATTTGACGTGAGAGGAAATTTTGGTAGTGCAAATGCTTCTTATTTCCATAAATCTTTAGGTGGATACCACGGTGCAAAATTGAGAAATATTCAGAATGTTTTTGAATACCATTTGTCAAAAAACAACAATAAAGTATATGATATTTTAAATGTCAAATATTTCATCCAACAAGATGATAAAGGAAATTATCAAGCTTCTCCAAACATGTCTGCAGCAGGAAATGCGTGGTTTGTGAAAAGAATTGAAACGTTTGCTACGCCAAATGATGAAATCAGAGCTTTAGGGAATCAATTTGAGGTGAAAAACATAGGACAAGGTGTTTTAGTTGTGAATGGAGCTCAAAAAACGGATGCTAAAGTTTATGGTTCTGAATCAATGAAATATGTTTTGCAGGGAGATAGTTTAGATGTTCCTTTAACAAACGGAATGTCTGAAGGAATGGAAGCCTATTTCGTTATGGATATCAATGGAAAAACGAATTTAGTTCCAAAAATGACTTTAGTGAACGATACTGCGAAATCATTCTTGAAATTAGTTGAATTGAAAGTTACAAATGAATTCAAGCCAACAGAAGAAGTGGTGATGTTGAATTCAGAAGCACAAAAAGTTGGAGCGAGACAATTTTCTGGTGAAGGAAAAATCGTAATGACAAGTTATGCGCCAAATAAGATTACGTATTCTGCAGAAGCAAAAGGAAAACAATTTGCAGTTTTTTCAGAAATATATTATCCAGAAGGTTGGACTGCAACAATTGATGGTAAAGAAGTTGATATCAGAAAAGCGGATTATTTATTGAGAGGTTTGGAAATTCCTGCTGGAAAACATAAAATTGAATTTTCATTCATGTTACCGAAATACCAAAAAGCTGGTACTTGGGCAATGTTGGGTAATTTGATCATTATTTTTGCTTTGATTGTTGGAATTGTTTTGGATTTGAGAAAGAAAAGGGAAATCAAAAATTAATATTTTAAGGATCTTGTAACATGAGTTTAAAAAACAAAATTTCAAAAAAAATTTCAGTTTTATTGAATTTACTTTCAAAACCAGTTATGTTTCAAGGTAAAAGTTTACCCTTTGAAAAAGACATAAAGGATACAAGAATTTCGTCAACAACTTTTATTGATTATCCTCAAAATTTAAAAATTGGTGAAAACGTTTTTGTTGGACAATTTAATTTTATTGAAGCGAGTAATGAAATCAGTATAGGAGAAGGCTGTCAAATTACAAATTATGTGACGATGACAACGCATTCCAGTCACGATGCAATTCGTATTTATGGTTCAAATTACCGCCAAGAAAAAGAATTTAAAGTTTACCAAAGAGGATCAATTCATATTGGAAATTATTCCTACATAGGACCTTACAGTTTAATTACTCCAGGTACAACGATAGGAAAAGGTTGTATCGTTCATTCTTACAGCTTACTTAAGGGAGATTATCCTGATTTTTCAATTATTAAAGGAAATCCAGGAATTGTTGTTGGTGATACACGTGAAAGAGATGAAGCAATTTTGGCAGAGTATCCTGAATTGCGTAAATTTCACTTCATGAATACTGAAAAATGAAAAAGTTAATACTTTTTGGTCCAAATTCCGTTCATGTTTCAAATTACATTGATTTGATTGAAGGATATTTTGATGAAATTTTAGTGTTAACTGATGGTGAAAACAAAAATATAACCAAATACAAACAGGTTGTTGTTTCATTTGCAATTAGAAATCCCTTTCAAAATAAGAAAACGATTAAAGAAATTGAAAAGCAAATAATAGATTTTAAACCTGATGTAATTCATTTACACAACATCGGAACAGGAGCATTTTTGTTAGAAAAAGCGACACGAAATTTGTCCATTCCTAAAATTGCAACGGCGTGGGGGAGTGATGTTTTAGTTGCTCCTAAAAGAAGTTTTATCTTTCGTAAAATATTATCAAATGTTTTCGCAAATTTTAATTATTTCACTTCTGATGCTTTATTTATGGCTTACGAGATGCAAAAAATGTCCTCCAAAAATTTAGACATTACGATTGCGAATTTTGGTGTTGAGGAAGTTCAAGTTGATTTTAGTAAAAAAGAAAATATAGTCTATTCGAATCGACTACACAACGATTTATATAACATAGATTTAATAATTGATTTGTTTTGTGATTTTCTAGAAAATGAAACTCATAAAGATTGGAAATTAATCATTGCAGCGACTGGAAATAATACAGAAAACTTAAAAGAAAAGGCTAGTAAATCCAAATTTAGCAATCAAATTGAATTTGTTGGTTGGATAGATCAAGCACAAAATCAAGCTTGGTATAAAAAAGCAAAAATTTACATATCGATTCCAAAAAGTGATGGAACTTCAATAGGTTTATTAGAAGCAATGGAAAATGCTTGTATTCCTATCGTATCCAATTTACCGGCAAATAACGAATGGATTACGGATGGTTACAATGGTTTAGTTTTTCAAAATGGAAATCAAAAACCTTTTGAAAAAGCCTTGAATTTAGATTTTAATAAAATAGCTGAAATCAATCGTGAAATTATCAAAATGAATGGTTTAAAAGCTACGAATAGGGCTAAGTTTATTTCAATTTACGATCGAATTAAAGATTCCAAGTAAATGGGATTTATTCAAAAACATGCTTTCAGATCTATGCTTATTTCCTATGTGGGATTGGTTTTAGGTTATTTAAATAAAGCTGTTTTATTCCTAATCATTCTTTCAACGGAACAAATAGGTTTGGTGAATTTGATTTTGTCTTTGGGATTATTGTTTTCTCAATTATCGAATTTAGGTACAATCAACGCTGTTATTAAATTTTTGCCTTTCTTTAAGAATAATGAACTCAAAAAAAGTTCCTTTTTTAACCTAAATCTCAAAATTGTAATCGGTGGAATTATTCTTTTTTCCTTAAGTTTATTTCTACTTCGCGATATTGTAATTGATGCTTATAGCGAAAAATCAATCCTATTTGTGCAAAATTATTTTTGGGTAGTTCCAATTGGTGTAGCAAATGTCTTTTTTGTATTATTTGAAAGTTACTTAAGAGCGCACCATAAAAATGTCATTTCAGTTTTTCTGAATGATTTTTTGTTGCGTTTATTTGTAACGATTTTACTTTTTCTATTGTGGTTTAAATGGATTGATTTTAATTATTTTCTAGTTCTCCATTGCCTGATTTATTTCATCCCAACAATTGTTTTATTGATTGTTATTTTAAATAGTAAAACCTATTCTTTGAATAACAAACAACTGAAACTTTCAAGTACATTTAAGAAAATAATCATTAATTACAGTTTATTTAGTTACACAAATACGCTTGGAATCTTAATTGTAACTACAATGGATACGATGATGATTGCCTATTACAATGGTTTAGGAGATACGGGAGTGTATACCACAATTTTATATTTAATAAGTGCTCTAACAATTCCTTATCGTTCTTTAGTTCGTGTTAGTGAACCATTAATTCCAAAATATTGGAAGGAGAAAAATTATGAAGAAATGGAAAATTTATACCGTAAAGTAAGTTCTATTTCTTTAATCATAATTTTATATATGTTTATGCTGATTTGGCTAAATAGAAATGAATTGTTTAGCCTATTAAAAACGGAATATTTAGCGGGAATCTGGGTGTTTTTCTTTTTGATGATTGGTAAAATTATTGATATGTACTTTGGATTAAATGGACTAATTCTCGTCACTTCTAAAAAGTATAAGTATGACATGATTTTTACCTTAAGTTTATTGGTAATTGTTTTTACACTCAATTGTTTTTTGATTCCAATTTATGGCATGGTTGGAGCTGCAATTTCAACTAGTTTTGCCTTGTTGATTTATAATTTTGGAAGAATGATTTTTGTTTTTGTTGCTTATAAAATGCATCCATTCTCAATGAAACAAATTTGGGTTTTCGTACTTTTTGGTTCTGTTTTTAGCATGATTGAATTATTGCCAGCTTTTTCACAAAACAAATTCTTGATTTTGGGCATAAACACCCTTTTAATTAGTTTATTATTCTTAGGTTCTGTTTTTATCTTAAAATTAGAGCCAGAAATAAACAGCTATATCAAAAAAGGCTTTAACTTTGTTTTTAAAATACTTAAAAAATGAAAATCATTACCTTATCTACTTTTTTACTTTTGTCTTTTCTTTCCTTTTCTCAAACAATCTTAAAAATTGAAGATTCAGAGCAAAAATACAGAAAAGATTCTCTTCAAGAAGTTTATTTCAATCGCATTTTTTCTGACGAAATTACAACGTGTTTTGATGTATCACAAGAAATGTTTATTGTGGAATGGTCCAAGTTTACGCGAGCAGTTTCGAAATATTTACATGAGCAAAATTTCGTTTGGGGTAAAAAGTATTTAGGAAATATTGAGGTGTATTTCAATAAAGATGAGAAAATTGAATTTTTCTTTTTAACAATGCGAGATAAAGAATATCCGCAAGAACAATACGATAAATTATTTGCTCTTCTCAAACAATTCGCACAAGAATACACTTTTAAAATCGATGCTAAAATTCCATTTTCAAATTCTGGAACGATAACCTTTATTGATTAAGTCTATCATTTTTTATAAAGGGAACGAGTAAATAGAAATTTAACCACGGATTCACGGATTGATTATTTCGAACCAAAGTTTTTGTTTAAAGAAATACATTTATTGTTTTTAATAAATAATCTGTGAATTTGTGGCAAAAAAAACAAGAAAAATCTTTTGAAAAAATTGTGTAGATTTGTCTTCCATAAAATCAGTCGTTCATGAGCCCAGTTTTAGTTGCAAGTGTCTTAATTGCTTATTTTCTAATTTTAATCTTGATTTCATATGTGACTTCAAAAGGGGCGACAAGTGATACTTTTTTTACTGGAAACAGACAAAGTCCTTGGTATTTGGTTGCCTTCGGTATGATTGGTGCATCTTTGTCTGGTGTTACTTTTATTTCGGTTCCTGGAAAAGTGGTGAATGAAGGAATGGCCTATTTTCAAATAGTATTAGGCTATGTTTTAGGGTATTTAGTAATAGCAAAAATCCTTATGCCACTTTATTACAAAATGAATTTGGTATCAATTTATGAATACCTTAATGATCGATTTGGAATTATAAGCTATAAAATTGGAGCGGGATTTTTTATTTTATCAAGAACGCTTGGTTCAGCTATTCGACTATATTTGGCAACTGAGGTTTTACAATTGTTTTTATTTGAAGATTTAGGTGTCCCATATTGGGTAACTGCTTTTACTACTGTTGCTTTAATCTGGGTTTATACCTTTAAAGGTGGGATTAAAACCATCGTATTTACGGATACCTTTCAAACATTCTTTTTAGTCAGTGCCGTAGTAATTTGCACTGTTATTATTGCGCAAAGTTTAGATTTTTCGTTTTTTGATTTATTTGATTCGATATCAAAAACAAATACAAAAAATGGGTATTCTATGACGCGTATTTTCTTTTTTGACGATTACAAATCTCCACTTTTTTTCCCTAAACAATTTTTTGGTGGAATGTTTTTAGCTATTGCTATGACTGGTCTAGATCAGGATTTAATGCAAAAGAATTTAACTTGTAAAAACATCAAAGAAGCTCAAAAAAATATGTATTCTTTCACCACAGTATTGGTCATAACTAATTTTTTGTTTTTAATTTTAGGTGGTGCACTTTATGTTTATGCTCAATCGAAAGGTGTTGCGTTGCCCGAAAAAACAGATCATACCTTCCCAACTTTGGCTTTAAATAATTTTGGGACTGTGGCAGGAATCTTTTTTCTACTTGGTATCACAGCTTCTTCGTATGCGAGTGCCGACAGTGCTTTAGCTGCATTGACAACAGGTTTTTGCATTGACTTTTTGAATTTTAATCGACGGGAAGAGAAGCAAAAACAGCGATTAAAATTGCTTGTTCATATTGGGTTCTCATTGTTGTTTTTAGTCATTATTTTAGGAACTAAAGCTTATGTAGATGGCCATAAAGGAACCGATTTAATTGGACTAATTTTAAAAGTAGCCGGATATACTTACGGTCCGCTTTTGGGTTTATTTTTCTTTGGAATTTTATCCAAACGTATGTTGAGAGAAAAAATAGTTCCCGTAATTTGTATCCTTGTTCCGTTCTTATGTTATTTCATAGATTTATATTCACAATCATTTACGGGAGGAATTTTGCAAGAAAATGGAAAATTTAAAGGTGGATATGTCTTTGGAAATGAATTAATTATTTTGAATGGCCTTTTAACATACGTGGGCTTATTTCTAATTTCAAAAAATAAAAAAGATGAACTTAGTACTTTGTGATGCAGGAAAACATTTGCGATTTGCGCCTTTGACCTTAACTCGTCCTGTGGGTGATTTAAGAGTCGGAATTTTCACCAATACCGAACGTTGGAAATTTTATGTTCCAAGTGCTGAAATTTTCTTTGAAACAGAAGATTATTTGACGACAAAATTCCCGCTTACTTCAAAAGACGATGTTAAAATAAATGCTTGCGTGATTCCAAATGCTCAAGTTGTAGAAGCAGTTTTAGCTTTGAAAGACGGGGAAGAGTTGTTTGCTGGTGACACTTGGATAGCAAAGAAAGGTTTAGTCTTGACAGAAAAAGTGCAATATACAGATGCTGTTTTTGTTTTAGAAAACAGATGGGATATCTTTGAAAAAAATGGCGCTATTTTGCAAGCTGATTTTGATGCTTTGACTAAAAATAGAAAAAATCAGCAAATCAGTTCTTCCAACACCATAATTGGGGATATTAACAATATTTTCCTAGAAGAAGGAGCATCAGTTGAAGCAAGTATTTTAAATGCTAAAACAGGACCAATTTATGTTGGAAAACACGCCGAAGTGATGGAAGGTTCTATCATTCGTGGTCCTTTTGCTCTGTGCGAGCACGCTGGTACAAAGTTGGGTACAAAAGTTTACGGACCAACAACCATCGGACCTCATTGTAAAATTGGGGGAGAGGTTTCAAATGTTGTTTTTCAAGCTTATTCGAACAAAGGACACGATGGCTTTTTAGGAAATTCTGTCATTGGAGAATGGTGTAACTTGGGAGCTGATACCAATTCATCAAACTTAAAAAACAATTACTCTAAAGTGAACGCTTATTCTTATGAAACAGGTGAAATCGAAAAAACGAGTTTGCAATTCATGGGATTAGTGATGGGAGACCATTCTAAATGCGGAATCAATACCATGTTCAACACAGCTACTGTTGTAGGCGTTTCAGCTAATATTTACGGAGGAGATTTCCCAGACAAATACATTCCTTCCTTTTCTTGGGGAGGATCAGATGGATTTGTAAAATTTGATAAAAACAAAGCCATTCAAGCTGCATCTGCCATGATGGGTAGGAGAGGTGTTAGTTTTACGGAAGGAGATCAAGCAATTTTTGATTTTCTTAGTGAAGATTGAAAATATACATTTTAAACATTTACTTGAATGAAAATATTTTACAGTACTTTTTTATTGTTGCTTCTTAGTTTTACTGTTAATTCACAAGTTGAAATCAAAGGATTTGTGAAAGACAAAAAAGGAAATCCAATTTTGTTTGCTTCTGTTACGTTGAAAGATACGTATGATGGAACAATAACGGATTCAATGGGATTTTACAGTTTTAAAACAACTGAAAAAGGGAATTTTGTAATTGAAGTTAAAAGTCTGGGCTATAAGCCTTACGAACAAGCTATTACCATCGGGAATATTCCACTTGACATAAATATTTCGATGAAGGAATCCATCAATGAATTAGCAGCCGTAACGATTACCGCAGGATCTTTTGAAGCAAATGATAAAAATCGTTCTGCTTTATTAAAACCTTTAGACATTGTTACCACTGCTGGCGCGAATGCTGATATTTCTGCTACTTTGCAAACCTTACCTGGGGCGCAGCGTGTAGGGGAGAGTGAAGGATTGTTTATTCGTGGTGGATCTGCTGAAGAAAGTAAAATCATCATTGATGGAACAGTAGTGAACAAGTTTTTCTTTAGTTCCGTGCCTGGAATTGCACAACGAGGAAGATTTTCACCTTTCTTATTTAACAATACCGCTTTTAGCACAGGAGGTTATTCTGCTCTTTATGGTCAGGCTTTGAGTGCAGTTTTAAACCTAGAAAGTGTTGATTTACCTGAAAAAACGGAAGTGCAAGGTGGAATTTCACCAATCTTTGGGAACATTGGATTTCAAAAAGTGGCTAAGAATAAAAAAATGAGTTGGGGAGCAAGTTATTCCTATTCTAATTTGACTTTGTACATGAAAGTGATCAAACAAAAACAAGAATTCTTTCATGCTCCAACATCCCACAACATTGATTTTAACTGGAGGTATAAAACAAAAAAAGGCATAATAAAATTCTATTCCTATTTTAATTCAAGTGAATTGGGTTTGCGTTCTCCATCTTTGGATAGCATCGGTTTGAAAAACATGTTTCAACTGAATAACAGTAACTTTTTTGCTAATGCAAGCTGGAAACACGTGATCGGTAAAGGATGGAAAATATACAATGTTGCCAGTTATAGTTACAACGACGATAAAATCAAAACGGAAGTTCAAAATAGTGCTAATGAAAAACTTCCAATTACAGGAATATCGCTTTTTGATTTAGCTTCAGTGAACATTCATGCAGTAGAATCGATGTCGCAATTTCGTTCGGTGATTGACAAACGTATCAAAGGTTTGAATGTTATTCGTTTTGGTGGTGAAATTTGGTACAATAAAAATAAATCAAAATATTCACTTTTATATGGTGATTTTGAAGTGCCAATCCACGAAACCTATTCTGCAGCCTTTGTAGAAGCGGATGTTTTTGTTAGTAATAAATTTGCCTTCAGACCAGGTGTGCGCTACGAATATTCTGATTTGACTGCCAAATCTAACATCGCACCAAGATTAAGTGTGTCTTATCAAATCGCGAAACCAACACAATTGAGTTTCGACTATGGGATTTTTTACCAAACCCCAGACCGCAAGTATTTGACGCAAAATACTAACTTCAAACCGATGCGAGCTGATCACTACATTTTGACTTTTCAGCATTTGACGCCGGTGTACACTTTTAGAACTCAAATTTATTACAAAGACTACCAAAATCTTTTAAAAACAGATGCGAGCAATCAAAATGCCATCAGCACAGATGGTTACGGTTATTCGAAAGGTTTTGAATTGTTTTGGAGAGACAAAAAAACAATCAAAGGATTGGATTATTGGGTGAGTTATTCCTGGTTGGACACGAAAAGAGATTATTTGAATTTCCCGATTTACACGCAACCAACTTTTGCTGCAGCGCATACGGGAAGTTTAGTGATTAAGAAATTTTGGGTGAAGAGAATGTTTGGAATCAATTGGAGTTTTAACTGGGCAACAGGTCGTCCGTACTACAATCCGAATAAGCCTTCCAGCGAATATTTATCTGATCGTACGCCATTTTATAGTGCAAATAATTTCAGTTTCAATTGGATTACAAAAATCAAGAAAAGTAGTGCCGTTTTTGTTGTTGGTGTGAACAATGTTTTTGCACAACCACAAATTTTCAATTATACCTACAGTTCCAGAATTACAGACGAAAATGGACTTTATGTCCGCGATTCTTTAAGTCCACCTGCAAGGATGAGCTTTTTTGTTGGTTTATTCTTGAGCTGGGGAGTTGACAGAACTCAAAACGCCATCAATAATAACCTATAATCCAAAAAGTTGGTATAAATATTGTTAGTTTAATAACCTTAAAAATAAAAAAGATGAAAAAAATAATTTTACTTGCTTTAGCCTTAGTTTCTGGAAGCATTTTAAATGCTCAAAGTAAATACGAAACAGGAATGACCAAAGCCATTGAGAAATATCAAACGGCAAAAACTGCAGAGGAAACCTTGGCTGCTTCGGCAATGTTTGAGCGCATTGCGGATGCTGAAAAAGACAAATGGTTGCCATATTATTACGCTGCCTTAACAAACAACCAAAGCACTTGGATTGATCAAAAAGCTGATAAAGACAAAGCGGCTGAGAAAAGTTTGATGTTATTAGAAAAAGCTGAATTGCTGGATTCTAACAATGCAGAATTGTATTGTTTAAGAAACTTGATTGCTAGTTCACAAATGATGGTTGACCCAATGACACGTTGGCAAAAATACGGTGCGCAAGCAAGTACAGCTTTAGCTAATGCAAAAAAGGCCGACCCAAACAACCCACGTATCTATTTTTTAGAAGCACAAGGGATTTTTAACACGCCAGAAGCTTTTGGTGGCGGAAAGAAAAACGCTAAACCACTATTTGAAAAATCAGTGGAACTTTTCGGGAAATTTGTTGCTCCTTCACCTTTGCACCCAACTTGGGGGAAAGAAGATGCCGAGAACATGTTGAAACAATGTCAGTAAGATTTAGAATTAATATTTAAGGAAAGAGTTATGCGGAAGTGCAGCTCTTTTTTTGTATAAGTATGTTTATTCTTGCAGAAAGTTTTTTGATTTTTCAATTGACTCAATTAACTCAATAATATTGTATCCTTGTTCCACATAAAAAAGCTCACAATTATTTGTTTTAGCCAATTCTTTTTTTCTCCTATCTCTTTCAATATTTTGCTTAAATGCTTGTTCACCGCCAAAATAATCCACAGATTCGAAATGTTGTTTTCCTTGAAATTCGACCGCTATATTTAGAAGAGGAAAATATATATCAAAATGTTGACGTCCGAGCCATTTAGGTTTCAAATGTTGTAATACAACATGATTGTTAAAATGACTTTTGAGCTGATAATAAAGTTTAGTTTCACTAATCCAACCTTCACCTATTTTTGGAAGAGCAAGTAATTCTCTGACTTTATTATTTGGTTCATACTGCGCATCGATATAAGCGTCAAGCAAGCTTTGATTTGGTAAGTACTCAATTGGTGAAAGTTGTAAATTGAGTAGAAGTCTATTTGTTTTAATCGGTTCTTCGTGTCCCCTTCCAGAAAAATTAAATTTTAATAACTGGACATCAATTATATCACCCTGTAATGTATTATATTTGGTATATAAATCAGCGTTACTTAATAAACCATATGTTCCATTTTCCGTAAAATTTTGAATTTCTTTATCAATTGCTTTGAAGTCAATATTCCCAAATCGATGAATATGTTTGTTGAAACCATCCCTGTAAATAGTGTCTAGGGCAATCCAAAACTTAGATACTTTTCCACGAATGAAAAATTGCTTCATATGAGAAAAAATGCATTGTTTATAATATTCTTCAAGAATATATTGATTTTCATTTACTAGTTCTCTAATATTTACAGGTATTCCTGTTGGATAAAAAGGGAAGTTATCATATTGTGAAAACCCATAATTACTTGTTAACAATTTTGCCCTTTTCTCTTTCGAGAAAAATTTTAATTGATAGTTAACTAATAGACCGTAATCTTTTTGGATTAAAAAATCGGACTGTATATTTTTTCTAAGTGAAAATTCAATAAACTCAAAAAAATTCTCATTTTCAAAATCGTTGTATTTCGATTCAGATGATTGGTAAAATTCCGAATAGGTTCTAGAATATTTCTTGATAGCCTCTGATACTAAGTCTTCTCCATATTGCAAAAAAAAATCTCGACGATGATCATAAGTTCTTGCGCTTAAATGTTTCGATCCCATTTCTATTAAATCAATTTCGAAATCATACTTTGAACTCCATTTAAAGCCTTCAAATTACTTTCAATTTGATTAATAGCAATTTGTATAAATCCTTCATGAGTTACACAATAAAAATCGTGATTTTTCACTTCTTTCATTTCTCTTGAATGAATATTTAATTTTGAAATATAATTATCATATATTGTATGGGGATTATTCTGCTTTAGAAATAAGATGGAGCGATATATATC
>JBKCGI010000227.1:0-3306 GCA_046303515.1 Flavobacteriia bacterium
ACGATTTGCAATTGAGAAAGAGGTGTAAATTTGATTTTCAGTATTGAAACTATACACCAAACCTGCTTTTGGATTAAAGAATAAGAAATTTGTATCTTGCTGAGCTTCCACCAAACCGTCAATGTTTTGCTCCAATCCTAAATAGGAATAGGCAATTGTTCTCACCTGTAAATCTGCAAAAACAGTCAATTTTTTGAAACGTTTGTTAAGTTTTAAATAAGCATTGACATCTGTTTTTTTAGCATCATTGTCATAATAACGATCTCGTATTTCACTGTTTGAAGCGTTTCTTGCCCAAATAATTTCACCGTAATGTTTACCATTATATTGATTTACAGCTCCGCCGAATATGACATTTAACCCTTTTTTTGAAATATAGTCAAGCGAAAAAACGGTTCCGAAAAAATCATTGTTCAACCATCTTCTTCTTATTAAATCAGTTGTTGTAATGGTATCCGTACCTTGAAACAAAGTATCTAAACCATAATCTGCGAAATCATCATTTTGGCGATATTGTTCGTAATAACCTTCTCCGTGTGTAAAATGACCAGCTAAATTTAATTTCAATCTTGAATTTACATTGTAATTATATAACAATTGATAATGTGTTTGCTGGTAATTATCGGTTTCATTGTTGTAATTGTATATGTTGTAAGTTCTGTTATTAGATGAAAATAAATTCGCAGAATCTGTTGCACTTTGGTACATTCCTCCAGGGTAATAATTGTTGTAAAAATGCGCTGTTAATGAATCTTGATTTCCGTTTAATTTTGATTCAGGCACTCCATACCAAGCTTGGTAAGTCTGTTCTTTACCACTAAAAACATTGGCTTTCAATAATGATTTTGCTCCCAAATACGTTCCAGAAACAAAAAAGGATTTCAAATCTGAACTCGCTCGATCTATAAATCCATCTGAGGCAATTCGAGAAAGACGCATATCAAAAGTATAATGATTATTAAGCAATCCCGTACCAGCTTTTACAGAATTCTTGATGGTATTGAAAGAACCGTAAGAATTCGCAATCTCGGCGTAAGCTTCACGATTGATTTTATCTGTTTGAATGTTCATACTTGCACCAAAAGCCGCGGCACCATTCGTTGAAGTTCCAACTCCACGTTGCACTTGAATGTTTTCCACAGAACTTGCAAAGTCAGGCATATTTACCCAATAAACTCCGTGAGATTCAGAATCATTTAAAGGGATTCCATTTACGGTTACATTTGTTCGCGTTGGATCCACTCCACGAATACGCACTCCCGTGTACCCAACTCCTCCACCTGCATCAGAAGTAACTACTGTAGATGGAGTAGATTCTAATAAATAAGGTAAATCTTGCCCAAAATTTTGAGCTTTAATTTGCTCTTTATTGATGTTTGTGAAGGTTGTTGGAGAACCTGTTTCTGCCTTAGTTGCCTTGACAAAAACTTCATCGAAGTTCTGAATAATTCTTGGAAGGTCAGGTTCAATCAATCTCATATCGAAACTTTCTAATTCGAAATTTTGAGTCTGAATTTGATTTTCGATTTTAATCTTTCTTTCTATTTTTTGATATCCCGGAAACTCACATTGCAAAATATATTCGCCATTCGGGAAATTTTTCAATTCATAATTCCCATTTTCATCGCTCAAAGTGCCAATGTTTAGACTATTAATTTGAATTTTTGCATAAGCAATTGCTTCTTTATTTGCTTTGTCGGTAACTTTTCCTTTGATAGAAACTTGAGCCGAAATTTCACTGATAGAGGTAAAAAAAACCACCATCAAACTTAAAATAAACTTTGAATTTAATTTTGTTAATCTTGTATTCATTTTTTTAAAACTTTACAAGAATAAGGGGCTAATTCTTTAATTAATAATTAGCAATTTTTTCAAAAAGTTGTGAGACGTCATCACATCAATTTGTTGAATCTTCATTTCCAACGCAGGCATTATCCTGATCTGGTCAATGGGTATAATCTCAGCCTTCGTAAAACGAAAACACCCCTTTGAGATGGTACAAAGATACATGAATTTTAGGAATACAAGAACTTCGAAAAATAAATTTAAAAATTAGACGTTTTTTTACTAACTTTATAGTCTTAAAATTGTTTAATCAAAAAAGAAATATGAAATTAGTTATTCCATTTAGCGTTTTAGTTGGTGTATTATTAATAAATTCCTGTAAGAAAGTTGATGATATTGAAGACCCGCTTCCTGCAAATGATTTAGAAGTTACTGTAACACCCTATTTTGGAACACAAAAATTGTACTTGGATTCAGTTTATACAACAGATGAAAATTACAAAATGCAGTTTCAAGAAATACGTTTTTACACGACTTACATGAAAAATGGAGCAAACTCTCTGTCAGATGTCGCCTTATTTAATTACAAACAAACAGGAAATGCCTTCATAAAAACAACGGGAGATATTGCAAATTTCACTAGCTTAACTGCTGATTTAGGGATTGATTCTTCTCGAAATCATGCTGATCCTTCAGCCTTTTCATCAACTAACCCCTTAAATATAATCACCGCAAACGATATGCATTGGGGTTGGAATCCTGGTTATATTTTCATGTACATCGATGCGAAAATTGATACCATTCCTGATGGAGTTACGAATTTAGATCATTTTGTTAGTTTTCACGTTGGCGCTGATCAATACAAACAAAGTTTAAGTTTTCCAACTGTTAATTGGGTGAAAATAAATTCAGATTTACATCGCGCGAACTTAATTTTAGACCTAAAAAAATTCATTTACCAGCCCGTAATGTTGGATTTAAAAAATGAGAATATTTCTCATACTGCTGTTGGACAAGAAGCCATAAGTCAGAAAGTAATTGTCAATTTTGCTAACGCACTTAGATTTGAATAATGAAAGTATTCTTTAGTTTATTTATTTTTCTTCTTGTAATTTCCTCTTGTACCAAAGATAGGACTTACACACCATATGAAATTGAAAACCCTTCTCATTTTCCAAAAATGGTGATTCCTGCCGATAACCCAATGACATATGAGGGCGTAGAATTAGGGAGAAAGTTGTTTTACGATAGAATGTTGAGTTTAGATAATTCCATTTCCTGTGCTTCTTGTCACGATCAGCAATTTGCTTTTTCTGACCCTAAACAGTTTTCAGAAGGAGTTAATAAAACCTTGGGAGACAGAAATTCAATGGCTTTGGTTAATTTAGGCTATCAGAATTTTTTCTTTTGGGATGGAAGATCAAAAACCTTGGAAGAACAGATTTTAGGTCCAGTTCCAAATCCAGTTGAGATGCATTTAGAATGGGATGAGGCAGTAAAACGCATAAAAGATAAAAGAGA
>JBKCGI010000228.1:0-4325 GCA_046303515.1 Flavobacteriia bacterium
GTGATATCATAAAAAATGCTTTAATCAAAACACATCAGAAGAATGCTTCTAAAACTGGAATTGCAAAAACTGCTTTCGAAATTGCTCTAAGTCAATTAGTTTGATTATCTTGGTCAAAAAAACAAGATGAAACTTCTTTTAGTTGAGGATGAGGTAAAGACAGCAAACTCTTTAAAACAAGGTCTAGAGGAAAATGGTTATCGTGTAGATGTAGCCATGGATGGGGAAAGTGGATTAAAATTGAGTTTAGACAATGCCTACGATTTAATTGTTTGTGACATTATTTTGCCTAAATTAAATGGTTTAGAAATTTGTAAACAAAATCGAGAGCAAAATAAAACCACTCCAATTTTACTTTTAACCGCCTTGAGTTCTGTTGATGAAAAGGTTACAGGTTTTGAAGCAGGTGCCGACGATTATTTGGTAAAACCTTTTGCATTTAGAGAGTTACTTGTTCGCATAAATTCACTTTTAAAAAGAAGTCAACATCAAAATGTTTCTAATAGTGTTTTAGAGTTTTCTGATTTAAAACTCGATTTGGAATCTAAAACAGCCATTCGTGAAGGTCAGAACATTGAGCTAACTAGAAGAGAATTTGCTTTGATTAAATATTTAATCGAAAATAATAATAAAGTAATCTCGAAAAAGGCAATTGCAGAGGATGTATGGAATATCAATTTTGATACCGGTACAAACACAATTGAGGTGTATGTAAATTACCTGAGAAACAAAATTGATAAACCTTTTGCAAAAAAGTTAATTCATACTTCTCACGGGAGTGGTTATATCTTGAAAGAACAGTAGGTTCATGCAAATAAGAACAAAATTAACGTTCATTTATGTGGCAATAACTGCATCATTGTTGTTAGGTGCGTTTGTTATGATTTTCTTTATGTATAGAGAAACTAGATCTAATAAATTTAACACATCACTAAAAAACAGAGCATTAACAACTGCGAATTTGTATTTCAAAATCAATGAAATAGATTCAAATTTGTTGCATGAAATAAACCAAAACAACAAAGATTTATATGATTTAGAAAAGATTTCAATTTTTGATACAAATAATCAATTGGTATTTGATTCAAAAAAATCAATTTTCCCTGATGCCCAAACATATTTTAATAATTTGAAGGATAATGATTCTTTTATAATTGAAAAAAATGAAATCGTCATCTTAGGATTTACTTACAAAAATAAATCAACTACATATAATGTTTTAGCGCTAGCAAGAGATACCTATGGTTTGAGAAATTATGAAAATCTAAAAAAAATCTTGACCATTGTATTTTTTATTATTTCAAGTTTATTGGCTTTTACAGGTTGGTGGTTTACAAAAAGAATCATGAGGCCGATATCCAACATCATGAATCAAGTAGATGATATTTCACCTCAAAATTTAAGTTCTAGACTAGAAAGCTTAAAAAGTGAAGACGAACTTGGACGATTAGTTAAGACTTTTAATGCAATGCTTGCAAGAGTTGAAAATGCTTTTAAAATTCAAAAAACATTTACCTCAAATGCTGCTCATGAATTAAAAAACCCACTTACAATTATTACTTCACAATTAGAAGTAAGCCTTTTAAAGGAGCGAAGTATAGAAGAATATAAGACCATATGTGAGTCAATTTTGGAAGATATTAAACGTTTAAATGAAACAACAAACCAATTGTTTTTAATAACCAAACTCTCAAATGCAGCTTTTCACAATACAAATGTGCGATTGAGAATTGATGAACTAATTTGGGATGTACGTGCAGAAATTTTGCATCAAGATCCAAAGGCAAAAATTGATATTGATTTATCAAATTTACCAGATAAGGACGACTTGTTGTACTTTGAATTGAATGAAACACTTATGAAAACCTGTTTAACGAATTTAATTCTAAATGGATTAAAATTTTCAGAAAACAACTCAATCCTAATAAATTTAATGTTTTGCTCAGGTAAAATCAAAATTAATTTCATAAATGATGGGTTGTTAGTTCCAGTTGAAGATGTTCCATTTTTATTTGAACCATTTTACAGATCCCGTCAATCACTTGCTATTAAAGGGTTTGGTGTTGGTTTGTCTATAGTGCAACAGATTACTTCTCTCTATGAAATTGAAATAAATTACAGTAAAAATGAGGATGCTCTAAATCAATTTCAACTTGTTTTTCCTTGACGAATTATTTTCTAAGGAAATTCTAATTGATTTTTGCCTTTTCTATTAGTATTTCTAAATACCTTTGTTACGTAATTTAAGAATATATAAAATCAATTTGGTTTAAAGCGAGTGTAGCAATGCATTCGCTTTTTTGTTTTAATACATGTAAAAAAGTGTATTTTTGCATTCAATTCAATAAATGTAATCATGGAAATTTTTGTAGTTTGTGTCTTTATTTTGGGGTATGTTGCAATAACGTTAGAACACAAACTCAAAATAGATAAATTAATTCCCGCTTTATTGATGATGTCCCTTGCTTGGGCGGCTATTGCTTTTGGGATGCCAGATTTTAAAACATGGTTTAATCCCGAGCTAACAAAAATTGTTTCAATCACAAAATTAAACCCCGAAGCTAAAAGTCATTTGTTGGAAAACACACTTCTTCATCATTTTGGTAAAACTGCTGAAATTTTGATTTTCTTGATGGGAGCTATGGCTATTGTTGAAATAATCGATCATTTTCAAGGGTTTAGTTCCATTAAAAACATTATTAAAACAAAGAAAAAAGTTAGTCTTTTGTGGATTATTTGCGCATTAGCTTTTGTACTTTCTGCTATAATAGATAACCTTACTGCAACCATTGTTTTAATTACCATTTTAAGAAAAATTGTTTTCGATAACAAAGAGCGAATGTGGTTTGCTGGTTTCGTAATAATCGCAGCAAATGCAGGTGGTGCATGGACGCCAATTGGAGATGTGACAACAACGATGCTTTGGATGGCTGGAAAAGTAACAACTGGAAAATTAATTATATTCTTGATTTTGCCTTCGCTGATTAGCATTTTAATTCCTTTATTTATCGCGTCATTCATGAAAACCTTTAAAGGAAAAATAGAAACAGTAGAAGATCAAGAAATTCCTAATAAAAACGCAACTTTTATGTTTTATTTAGGCTTGATTCTTGTGGTTTTTGTGCCAGTTTTTAAAACCATTACACATTTACCGCCCTATATTGGAATGATGCTTTCACTTTCATTATTTGCTATTGTTGCTGAAATTTTGAGTAAACGCAAGTTTTCACTTACTGATATAGGTGATTTAGATCATGGACATGCTTCTAGTCCAACTTTAAAAGCTTTAGGTAAAATCGAAATGCCTTCCATTTTGTTTTTTCTCGGAATCTTGATGACAGTTGCAGCAATGGAATCTTTAGGCTTAATCTTCAACTTTGGAAAAACGGTAAGTGCTACGATTCCGGAAAATGTGTTTGTTACTATTTTGGGAGTTTCATCAGCAATAATTGATAACGTTCCTTTGGTTGCGGCTTCAATAGGGATGTTTCAAGACGCTCCAGATTCAAATGTTTGGCATTTCATAGCTTACGCAGCTGGAACAGGTGGAAGTATGTTGATAATTGGTTCAGCTGCTGGTGTTGTTGCAATGGGAATGGAAAAAATTTCCTTTGGCTGGTACATGAAAAACATTTCGCTTTTAGCCTTGTTAGGTTATTTGGGTGGAGTCCTTACTTTTTTGGGCATCAGTTCAATAATGTAACTTCTTTCAATTTTATCGTTTATTTATTAATTCTGCTCTGAAAGGAACAAAGTGATGTGGAAAACTTAAAAAGTATTCCTTAAAGGCAGGATATTTATAGCTTATTTTTACGCATTAAATTAACGATAAAAATGAATAAATATATGAAGTTCAAGATTTCAGCATTGTTTTTTGTGGTTTCTGGTGCACTTTTAGCACAAGATGGGGCTGCACAAAATGTAGCAAATTCAAATACGAAAGTAGTAATGGGTACAACTGAAATTACCGCTTTCGATTTCTTATTGAAAGGAGGGGTATTCCTTATTCCAATTGCACTTTTATTGTTTTATACGATTTATCTTTCTGTAGAAAAGTTTCTATATATCAGAAGAAATGCAAAATTTGACAAAAATTTATTGAATGATATAACAGCAAGTATGAATGAAGGCAATTTGAGTAACGCCTTGACAATTGTTTCAAGAGATAAAACAGCTTTTGGTGAAATCGTAAAAGAAGGAATTGAAACAATCGGAAAACCAATTTCTGAAATTGAATCTAACATGGACAAAGTAACCAATATCGAAGTTGGTAAAATGGAAAAAGGTTTAGGTCACTTGGGTTTAATTGCCGGTATCGCTCCAAC
>JBKCGI010000229.1:0-34115 GCA_046303515.1 Flavobacteriia bacterium
AAGTTACTTATTATTCGAACAAATCTAAATAAAATAATTTAAAAAGAAAGGCTAAATTATTAAATTTCAAGTAAATGTTCAATTGAATAAAATATAAGCAGACAAATACAAAGTGAATCTTAACAAAAAATAGATTTTAGAAAATATATTTATATTATTAAAAAAAATGATTCGAAGGATATAAATCTGTCGTTCTAATGGATAAATACCAATACTAGGGAAGGAATAGCTGAAAAATTATTTTCTTTTGCATAAAAAATATGCTTTGGAAAATTATATTGAACTCTTAAAACTCATTTTACCTGAAATTTTGATTGATAAATACTATTTTTTGTCCTGAATTAGTTTTCCAAAATCCTTAGCAAAGTACGTTAAAATACCATCTGCTCCTGCCCTTCTAATACTTAAAAGCATTTCGCTCATCGTAGCCTCATAATTCAACCAGCCATTTTGCGAAGCAGCATAAACCATTGCACATTCTCCACTCACATTATAGGCAGTAATCGGCGTTGTGAAATTTTCTTTCAACATATGAATAACATCCAAATAACACAAGGCTGGTTTAACCATTAAAAAATCAGCGCCTTCTTCAAAATCTAACTGAGCTTCCAAAAGAGCCTCTCGTTTATTAGCTGGATTCATTTGGTATGTTTTTTTATCCCCAGATTTTGGTGCAGAATCTAAAGCATCTCTAAAAGGACCATAAAAAGCACTTGCGTATTTTGCTGAATAAGCCATAATACTCACATTGTTGAAATCGGCTTCATCCAAAACCGAACGCAAAAATCCAACTCTTCCATCCATCATATCTGAAGGACCTAAAATATCTATTCCAGCTTGAGCTTGAGCTAATGCCATTTTACCCAAAATCGGAAGGGTTTTATCATTTACAATTTCTCCATTTTCAACCAAGCCATCATGACCATCTGAAGAATATGGATCCATAGCCACATCACTCATCAAAACAATTTGAGGAAACCTTTTTTTAAGTTCAAAAATCACATTCAAATAAAAATTATCGCTCGCATATGAATGACTTGCAATAGTGTCTTTCAAACTTTCGTCAATAGCTGGAAATAAAACATAATTATTGATCCCTAGAGCAATACATGCTTCAATTTCAGGAATCAACATATCTAAACTCCATCTAAAATTATTAGGTAATGATTTAATTTCTGATTTAATTCCTTTCCCATTTTGTAAAAAAATAGGATAAATTAAATGTTCAGTTCCTAATTTAGTTTCTTCCACCATTTGGCGAATCACGGCATTTTTACGATTTCTTCTTGGCCTAATATTCATGTTGACTGCTAATTTTGAATCATTACAAAGTTAATTAAAATTCTCCGATGACAAATCTTGAAAAGTGTTTTTTCAATATATTGCTGACAGTAAATTCTATCTAAAGGATAATTAAGAGTTTATAAACAATATTTCTAGTTCAAAATTTAAATTTTGCTAAAATATTTAAACATTAAATTTGTTTTAATCAATTTAATTCCTATTTTTATCGAAGTTTTATATAGATTCCTAAAGTATACACTTATGAAAAAAATGTACAAGTTGTTTTTTATCAGCATTATAAGCACAAGTTTGCTTGTTTCCTGTTCATCTAAGGAAAATTCGGATGAAGAAAATATGATTGATGAAGAAATTTTAGACCCAACAAGTTCATTAAACACAAATTTTGATGGGAAAATTTTTAGTATCCCTTCTCCAGTGCAAACGTCCATGTTAATTAAGGATTTAAAATTACCATACACTGAAAATTTGTTAAATCCTGCTGACAATGTAGATTTATACAATACGGAATCGAAAAGAGCCCTAAATCTGGGAATTTACGGTACTGATTTAGGATACATAACATTGTATAACCAAAATGCTACTTCATTAAAATATTTAAAATCAGTTGAAAAATTGACTCAAGCATTAAAGCTTCAAAACGCGTTTGACAAGAATTTCATGACCCGTTTTGAAAAAAACAGTAATATTCAAGATTCAATGGTTAAAATTGTTTCTGACGCTTTCGGTAAGGCAGATAATTTTTTAAAAAACAATGACAGAAAAAACACTTCAGTACTAATACTTACTGGAGGTTGGATTGAATCACTATATATCGCTTGTGAATTAAATAGAAATGCTTCAAATCAAAAAATTACCGAAAGAATAGGTGAACAACAAGAAACCTTAAATACTATCATTGAAATTTTAGATTTATACAACAAAAATGGTGTAAATGATGAACTTTTATCTTCTTTGGAAGATTTGAAATTAAGTTTTGATAAAATTTCAATTGAATACGAGTATATTGCTCCTAAAACTGATGCTGGAAAGAAGTTGACAACACTTCAACATAAAACTAAAGTAAGAATTGATTCAAATGTTTTGAACATGATTACAATGAAAATTAGTTCACTTAGAGAAAATATTACAAAATAAAACCATTAGTCAAATCAAATTACATTATGAAAAAGATTATTACACTCGGTATTTTTGCACTTTTCATTAACTCATATTCATTATTTGGACAAGATTGTGAATCAATCATTAAAGTGTGTCAATCGTATTTAGATGGTACCAATAAGAAATCAAAATTTGTTTCTGACGGTCAAGTTTACACAGCATTTTTAGACAGAGAAAAAGCTGAATTTAAAACTACTTTTTTTGGAGGTTCTACCTACAGAATTGCCGCTAGCGCTGGAAAAGATGATGCATATGTAATTTTTACAGTTCGAGATTTACAAGGAAATATTCTTTTCTCAAACAAAAATCATAAAAACTCACCTTATTGGGATTTTAAGGTTCCATCTACTATACCAGTAAAAATTGAAACAGAACTTGATTTGGATAAAAAAGTTACTGGTTGTGCCGTTATGTTAATTGGATTTAAAAAATAAACGACCAGTTACCAAACTATGAGTGAACGCATATTTAAAGCGCTTATGCAGCTTTTTGCCATCATTGCAAAAGTTGACGAAATAAACGAAACCAGTACCGAAAGTATAGAAAGTTCGAACGGAAGACGTATAATCGAATCTTTTTTAAAAACTGAATTAAATACTTCTCTTGTTCGCGAATACATTAAGATGTTCGATGAATTTCTAATTACTCATCATATGAGTAGTTCCAAAAAGGATGGAGAAAGAAAAAGAACTTCATTAAATTCAGTTAAAGTACTAAGGATTTGTTCGCAAATTAACAGCGAATTAACCCAACGTCAAAAGATGATTGTGCTTTTGCGTATTTTCGAATTTATTCATGCAAATGAACAAATAACTGAGCAAGAAATTGAATTCGTAAACACAGTTGCTGAAACCTTTAACATTGAAAGTACAGAGTACAATATGATAAAGGATTTCATGGAGTTTCCAGGTTCGGAACTTATTGATGGACCGAATTACTTGTATGTTACTTCTAAGCATTTAGATTTGATTAATGCTAGGCAAATCTTAATGGATGGAGTTGAAAACAATATTCGTATTCTTCATATTGAAAGTGTTCACATACTATTCTTCAAATATTTTGGTGCTGATGAGTTAAATATGAATGGTCAGATTATTCCAAATGATCGAAACCATATTTTAAATCAGGGTTCTACAATAAGAACATCTAAAAGTCAGCCTATTTATTACAGTGATGTAATAACTCGTTTCTTAAATGATCAAAATCAAGAAAAACTATCCTTTAATGTTTCAAACATGCAATACCACTTTAAAAGTGGAAAATTGGGTTTACATGAAATAAATTTTTCAGAGCAAAATGGAAAATTAGTAGGTTTAATGGGAGGTTCAGGAGCTGGAAAATCAACCTTATTAAATGTTTTAAATGGAAATTACACTCCTTCTCATGGCTCTGTAAAAATCAATGGTATCGATGTACATAGAGAAAAATCAAAATTAGAAGGTGTAATTGGTTTTATCAGTCAAGACGATTTATTGATTGAAGAATTATCCGTTTTTCAGAATTTGTTTTATAACGCTAAATTGTGTTTCAATAACTTAAATGATAAGCAAATTACTAAAAAAGTAATTGACTTGTTGTCTATGATAGGGTTGCATGAAGCAATGAATCTTAAAGTTGGCTCCCCACTTGAAAAAACAATCTCGGGTGGACAAAGGAAAAGATTAAATATTGCTTTAGAATTAATTCGAGAGCCTTCAGTATTATTTGTTGATGAACCAACTTCAGGACTTTCTTCTAGAGACTCTGAAAATATTATGGATTTACTGAAAGAATTAGCTTTGAAAGGAAAGTTGATTTTCGTTGTAATTCATCAACCATCCTCAGATATTTATAAGATGTTTGACCGCTTGTTCATTTTAGATCAAGGAGGTTATCCAATTTTTGATGGAAACCCTATAGATGCTGTTGTTTATTTTAAAAGTCATGTAAACCATGTAAATGCAAATGAACGCGAATGCTATACCTGTGGAAATGTAAATCCTGAACAAATTTTCAACATCATAGAATCAAAAGTTGTTGACGAGTATGGAAATTTAACAAAATTCAGAAAAGTTTCTCCAGAGGAATGGAATGAAAGATTTTTACGTGATACAAGCATTCACCCCAAATTTGATGATTTAAAAACAGAAGTTCCAAAAGGTAATGCGCGTATACCTAATAGATTAAAGCAGTTTAAAGTATTTTTCTTTAGAGATGTTTTAAGTAAATTAGCGAATAGACAATATATGTTTATTAATTTACTTGAGGCTCCAGTTTTAGCTTTTATTCTTGCCTTTTTTGTAAAGTATTTCAACGAAAAAGAAAACGGCAATTCTTATATATTCTTTGAAAACATGAATATTCCTCAGTACTTATTTATTGCGGTAGTTGTTTCCATGTTTTTTGGTTTAACAGTTGCTGCTGAGGAAATAATTAAAGATAAAAAAATATTAAAAAGAGAATCATTCTTAAATCTATCAAGAAGTAGTTATATTGTCTCCAAATTAGCTATAATGTTTATCATTTCTGCAATTCAATCTTTACTTTTTGTAATGATTGGAAATTACATTTTGGAAATAAAAGGAATGTGGTTGGAATATTGGTTTATCCTTTTTAGTACTTCATGCGTTTCAAATGTAATGGGCTTAAACATTTCTTCCACCTTTAATTCTGCAAAAGTAATTTACATTACAGTTCCTTTATTAATAATTCCGCAACTTTTGTTTAGTGGAGTGATAGTAAAATACGAAAAATTACACCCTTTATTTTCAAGGGTAAATGAAGTTCCTTTCATCGGAAATGTTATGATTTCAAGATGGGCTTATGAAGCATTGATTGTGGCGCAAGCAAAAGATAACGAATATCAAAGTAAAACATATAAATATCAAGTTGAAGTAAGTCAAAGCTCTTGGAAAAGAGATAATTGGATTCCTGAAATCAAAAATAAATTAGAAATTATTTCAAACAGAGAAACAAAGAAAAAAGATTTCGAAAATGCCAAAGAAACTTTAATTAACGAGATAAGTAAAGAAAATAAAGAGTGGTCAAATTTCGAATGTAAAAATTGTATTGAGAATCTAGAAAAAGCAAATAACTCTAAAGCTACACTTGGTGTTAAAAATGATATAGATGAGTATTTAGAAACCATCAAAAAGCAATATAATAAAATTTACAACGACAATTCAAGTAAAATTGAATCTATAATTAAAGAAACTGGTGATAAAAAGTATTTAGCTTTAAAAGAAAAATACGAAAATGAAAGTTTACATGATTTAGTTACTAAAAGCATGGATTTAACTCCTATTGTAGAAGCTGAGAATGAACTTTTTCAAAAGAATGATCCTATTTATTTAAATCCTAAAAACGAAAGATTTTTAGATGCACAATTTTATGCTCCATCAAAATACATTTTCGGTTATAAAATTGATACATTTTGGGCTAACATTGCTGTCATTTGGATTGTTACATTTTTATCTGTTATCGTTTTATATTACGATTTGATGCGAAAAATCTTGGAAATTTTCAATAAAAATACAGGAGAATAGTATAGCATAAAAAAAACCGATGACTTTATATCGTATCGGTTTTATTTTTTTGCATTTTAAATAACGCTTTTAGACCCACCTTAATTTAATGTTCACTCAATTCAAAATTATTCAGCAAGGAATAATCACTTAGAGTTTCAAGAAAAATTATTATTTTACTTTTTTCTGAAGTTGTTAAGTTCATATTTCCCGAAATTAAATTACTTAAAGTGGAAGAATGTATAATCCCACTTGAGTAATGATCCAAAACCTGATTCAAATTTTGGTATCTTCCATCATGCATGTAGGGATATGTTAAAGTCACATTTCTCAATGATGGAACCTTAAACTTTCCATTATCAGCAGCATTTAGGGTAATATTACCTCTACCCAAATCAGCAAAGTCACTATCTAATCCATTATTCTGATAAGTAAAATCTGTAAATAATGGCTCTTTATGACAGGAAGCACATTTATCCTGAAACAAAGTTAAACCATCCATTTCATCTTGATTAAATGTCGCAAGACCTTTCCTATAATCATCATATTTTGAATTAGCACTAACAATCATGGCCATATATTGAGTTAAGGCTCTTAAAATAACTTGATCTGTAATATAATCAACTTGATAAATTTCCTTAAACAATAATTTATACTGCGTGTCAGCATTAATTTTTGCAACTATATTTGCCATGGTTTCATTCATTTCCAAAGGATTAGTTATAGGAGCAACCGAAAATACCTCAATATGATTCACACCTCCATCCCACATAAATGCAGGATACCAAGCCAAGTTAGTAATTGAAGGAGAATTTCTTTTCCCATATTGTCCATCAACCCCGATGCTAAATTTCACATTATGATCTGCAAAAGCGTGACCCTGAGCATGACAAGTCGCACAAGAAATCACACCATCACTTGAGAGAATTGGATCGTAGAATAATTTTCTTCCCAATTCAAATCGACTTTTTGTTTGCGTATTATTTTCAAATTTATAAACCGGTTCTGGAAAATAGGATGGATATTCCATTTTAAAATCTTCATAAGGCTCTACAACCATATCTTTTTTGCAAGATGCAAACAGCAATAAAAGAACTAAAGGAACTAAGTAATTTTTCATTTTAGGAAATAAAACAAGGAACTGATTTAAACAATTTTAAATCAGTTCCTTGGAAGTTAATTTTAGTCTACAATATGATCAAAATTGATTCCATTGTAAAAATCTGTTGCCATTTGTTTTGCCAATGTTCCTGGCATCATAATCATACTTGTACCTGCACAGCTTCCAGAAGTACACCACGTCATCGCGGTATTTACATTGAAATGAATTTCGCTGTTTTTATCTTTCGTTACTGTTAAATTATTACTAGAAAAGTTTTGATTTTTCACAGTTACTACATTAAATTCTCCTTTGTATCCACCAAGATGAAAGGCAAAATCACCCATTGCAGCATTTGGAGATTGACCTTCAGCTTTTATCATAATGTAACCTGAATTCCAACTCCAAAACATATTATTTGTTGTAGACAATGCCCCAGCTTGTGCACCTGAACAATTTCTTGTACTATCAACTCCCATAGTGTATTGTAAATCTGTATATTCTCCTTCTGGAACACCTGTCAAACTTAAAATTGATGAAGCAGGATTAGACAAATCAACTAAAAAATAACTTTCTGGATGAGTGTACCAAGTACCATCTGATTTTTTTAATTTAAAATTTGAAATGTAATATTTATATGTACTAAAAGTCATAGTATCACCATTCATTGGATGAATGTATTGAGTTCCCAAAGCAAAAGGATCAGTACTTATTCCCCAATGATGCTTCAAATTTACACTAACAGTTCCATTACCTTGAGCTGGTTCTGGTTCAATTTTTTCTTTCTTACAAGAACTTAATGCCAATATCAATACGGCAAATGCGATTACGGATTTATTATAAATAGTTTTCATTTTTTTCTTTATAAATTTATTTGTATTTTTTTTAATTCTTACTGAGGTAAACAAACAACATTTACTTCTTTAACTTCATGATTACCATCATGATCTTTTGTTACATCAATTTTTAATTTTACAATTGTCGTATCAGTCACATTATTTATCCAATGCTCATGAAAATTGTATGAATTCGCATGAATATCATAAGATTTAGTATACAATACTGAACTTGTTGTTCCGTTTGTGAATGTCACAGTATAACCGTGCATCTCAGCAGATCCAGAAACAGTTCCTTCAAAATGTACTTCCTCATTAAAAGCAATTGTATCGTTATTAATTGGCTCAACGATTGAAATTGTTGCAGTAACTGGTGTTTCTACTTCCTCTTTGTTACACGAAAAAAGAAATAATACGATTCCTACGAAAGTTAGGACTTTTAAAACTATATTTTTCATAATATTATATTTTTTTATTTTTAATAAAATAATTTACACTAAAGCGGATTGAACTCTTTTGCGAGACAAATCCTTGATTTAAATTTTGTTTAAGTGGAATATAAATTTGACTGCTAAATGCCAAATTTTTAAACAGAAGTGCCAAATTAAATTGTGCATTCAAAATATTTCCACCATTAAAGGTATCTTCAGAAAAGAACCCATTTTTTCTATCTTTCCAATTGTGATTAAAATTCAGCCCAATTTGTGGAATGATTTTCAAGTTTGAGTTTAAAACCCATCTGTAAAATAGCAGCTCTGAGTTACTAAATGCATTTCCAAACTGATAAAGATATTTATTGGTTGTTTTTAAGGTGAAACTTGATTCACTTTGAAGGCCAAAAGATTTATACTGAATGGAATAGTTTGCATTGAAAATAAAATCCCACGAGCCCGTTCCTGGAAGCATATTAATTTCTTCAAAGCCTAATTTAAAAAATTGGCCAGTAGGTGTTTTTAGACCACCACCTATTGTTCCAACTTGCTTAAACTTTTTGGTTAAGGAATCAGAATTGTCTATAAATACATAATTCATCAATAAACTAATATCTCCTATTCCATTAATCGATTGTTTTTGCAAACTGTCCGTCTTTTGATTATAGACATATGGAATAAAAGCCAAAACTTGAAACTTTTTAGCAAATTTATATCTACCATAAAGTTCATTGGTAAGAAAATACTCTTTTGAATTCGCTCTACTTGAGATTGAATGTACATCTCTACTTTCAAACGAGTTAAGACTTGTTCTCAAACCAATAAAATGATGTTTACTATTAGGTAATAAACCCATAGAAAACGAACTTGCTGCACATCCACAAATGTCGCATGCCTGAGAATATGTAAACATAAAAATGCCACATATACTCACAATAAATTTTATCATGTGATTGATTTTTTTAATTAAAACTTATCGTGTTATTCCACTCTTGAAAACTCTCAAGATTCCAGTAATGAAAGGAAATTCCACGCAAATGAATTAATTAAACAGATGGTGGATGGAAAATTTCCTCTAAGTACTTTTTCGAAAAAGTTTCTTCATAAGTGAAAAATGATTTTTCTTCACTTGATAATTTGATTAAGTTCAAACTTATATACTCCATTCTTAGAGCTAATTCAACTTTCTCAATTTTTTGAAAAGGATTTGTTTTAGAATTATGATCCTGTTCCTTTTGTTCTAACTTTTTAAGTTGTTTAGATAAATAACATTTCCCATCGCAATGCATCATAGGAATAGCTTTATTTTCACATTTTTCTTGCGCAATTTCTTGTTGATTGATATAAAACCAAGTTTGCCAAGAAAAAGAAGCAATATCTTTTACAAGGAAACTAGAAATAATTATGAAAACAAAAAAAACTCTCATTCTGAGAATAATAGTAAAATCTAAAATAAACTAGTGAATTTTTCAGGATCTGCCTCATGCATAATTTCATAAACTTTCTCAACAATATCGTCAATACTTGGTTTAGAAAAATAATCTCCATCCGTTCCATAAGGAGGACGGTGATCTTTTGCACTTAAAGTTGAAGGAGCAGAATCTAAATCAAAATATGCTTTTTGCTCAACTAATATTTTATCTAACATATAAGCTGTTGCCCCAGAACTTATATCTTCATCTACGATTAACAAACGATTTGTTTTTTCAAGAGATTTTTTAATAGAATGATTGATATCAAATGGAATTAAAGTCTGAACATCTATTAAATCAACAGAAACACCCATTTCATTTAAAACAGTTACAGCTTGTTCACACAAATTAAAGGTCGAACCGTAAGAAACTAAAGTAATATCTGTTCCAGATTTAACCGTTTCAGTTACTCCCAATTGTGTTCTAAATTCACCCATATTTACTGGCATTCTTTCCTTTGTGCGGTAACCGTTTAATGGCTCAATCACCAATGCAGGCTCATCTCCAGCTAATAAAGTATTATAGAATCCAGCTGCTTTTGTCATATTTCTTGGAACACAAACGTAAATTCCGCGGATGGAATTCACGATCATTCCCATAGGAGAACCTGAATGCCAAATTCCTTCCAAACGATGTCCACGAGTGGAGATAATCAAAGGAGCTTTTTGTCCACCTTTTGTTCTATATTGTACTGTCGCCAAATCATCTGACATCACTTGAATCGCGTACAATAAATAATCTAGGTATTGAATTTCAGCAATTGGTCTTAAACCACGCATCGCCATTCCTATTCCTTGTCCAATAATGGTACATTCACGAATTCCAACATCCGAAACACGCAATTCTCCAAAAATTTCTTGCATGCCCTCTAAACTTTGGTTTACACCACCAATTTTTCCAGCATCTTCACCAAAAACTAATGTTTCAGGATGATTTTCGAATATTTTTTTGAAATTATCTCTCAAAATCAAACGACCATCTTCCATTTTAGTTTCTGTTTCATAAACAGGCTCAACACCTTGAATATTTACAGCATTAAATTCAGATTCAGAGTGTAAGTGAGAACTATATCTAAATTCGTTTTGTTTAATTTTTGCTTTAATCCAAGCTGCAAGTGTATTTTTTGAAGCTGTATTTTCAAGTCTAATTTTTCTCAAAACCTTACGAGCAACACTCATAACATCTTTACGAATTGGATCCATCGCTTTTTGTAAAGCAACAATTTCTGATTCAATATAAGCTGCATGAGCACTTTCTTGTTTTAACGTATTTAAAACGGCTAATAATTCGGCTAAATCAACTTTAATTTCATCCGTAAACGCTTTCCAAGCAGCACTTTTATCATTTCGAACAGAAACTTTTGCTTCTTTTTCAATTGTTTCTAATTCTTCAGCATTTGATATTGAATTTCCATCTACGTTGAATGTCAAAATCCACTCTTTAAACTTAGCTATACAATCAAATTCTGTTTCCCATTTTAAACGTTCTTCAGACTTATATCTTTCATGCGAACCAGACGTTGAATGACCTTGAGGTTGATTTACTTCTTTCACATGCACTAAAACTGGAACATGTTCTTCTCGTGCAACTTTAACAGCTTTTTCGTATGTTTCAATTAAATGAGCATAATCCCAACCTTTTGTAGTAAAAATCTCATAACCAGGCTTTTCTTCCGTACGTTGCATTCCTGCTAAAGCTTCAGAAATTGAACCTTTGGTAGTTTGTTTATCGCGAGATACAGAAATTCCGTAGCCATCGTCCCATACAGACATCACCATTGGTACTTGTCAAACACCAGCAGCATTTATGGTTTCCCAGAATGGCCCCTCAGATGTACTTGCATCTCCAATTGTTCCAAAAGCCACTTCATTTCCTCCATTGGTGAATTTTTTGAAAGCTTCTAGATCTTTTAAAGTTGGATGATTTCTATATACTTTTGATGCTTGCGCAAGTCCTAACAAACGAGGCATTTGTCCTGCAGTAGGTGAAATATCAGCTGAAGAATTTTTTTGATTCATTAAATTTTTCCAATTTCCCTTTTCGTCCAAATTACGTGTTCCGTAGTGTCCACCCATTTGTCTTCCTGCCGACATTGGTTCGATAACTTCATCTGTATGTGCGTACAAACCAGCAAAATACTGTTGGATATTTAATTGTCCGATGGCCATCATCAAGGTTTGGTCTCGGTAATAACCGGAGCGAAAATCTCCATTCTGAAATTGTTTAGCTAATGCTATTTGAGCCAACTCTTTTCCGTCTCCAAAAATTCCAAATTTTGCCTTTCCAGAAAGCACTTCCCTCCTACCCAAAAGTGAAGCTTCACGAGATAAACATGCTAGTTTATAATCATTTAAGACCTCATTTTTGAATGTTTCAAAGTTGATTTGAGTTGCTTCCATTGTTGTTGATTCTTTCGCCATACCTCGATTTTGTTGTGCAAATATAATGAATTTTAAGATTTTAAAAAATAGCTAAATAATAATTTAATCAAGTTTATTTTTTTTCTTCAAATTTTGTCCCAATTGTTGATTTTAATATGTAGTTTCGTGTAAAAATAAATAACATGAAAAACAACCTTAATTCTATTATCGTTTCAGTCGCTGTAATTATTGCAGCACTTTTAATTGGCGGATCTTATGCCAAAAGAGGAAATGCTTCAGACTCAATTAGTGTGACTGGTTTGGGTGAAGAAAACTTTACTTCTGATTTAATAGTATGGAAAGCAACATTTTCAACAAGTGGAGCGGATTTAAAACAAGCTTCAAATGATTTGAGAATTAAAAAAGAAAAAATCCGAAAATACTTGGTTAATAAAGGTGTAAATGCGAATGAAATTGTTTTCAACTCTGTGAATATTCAAAAACAATTCAGTAATACCTACGATAATTATGGGAATATTCAAAGTTCTTATTTTTCAGGATATTCTTTAAGTCAAACAATCCGTGTTGAATCAAAAGATGTTGACAAAGTAGAAAATATTTCGAGAGAAATTACCGAATTAATCAACCAAGACATTGAATTAGAATCTCTTGCGCCAGATTATTACTACACAAAATTAGCAGAATTGAAAGTTAAAATGATTGAAAATGCAACCAAGGACGCAAAACTAAGAGCAGAAAAAATTGCAGAAAACGCTGGAACTTCACTAGGTAAATTGAAAAAAGCTGATATGGGAGTAATTCAAATTACAGCGAAAAATTCTGCCGAAGATTATTCTTGGGGTGGATCATTCAATACAAGTTCTAAATTAAAAACAGCTACGATTACCATTCATTTGGAATACAATGTGGATTAAATGTGAATAAACAAATTTACTAAAGCAAAAACACTCAAAAAAAGTAGAAGTTTATTAGATTTGTAGCATAAAAATGTATTTTAGTAATGAAATTATATCCAATAGAAACGGGAAACTTTAAGCTCGACGGAGGAGCAATGTTTGGTGTTGTACCGAAAACGATTTGGCAAAAAACGAATCCTGCAGATGAAAACAATATGTGTTCCTGGGCTATGCGCTCCCTGTTAATCGAAGATGGAAAACGTTTGATTTTGATTGATACAGGAATTGGTGACAAGC
Source organism: Flavobacteriia bacterium (assembly GCA_046303515.1). Classification (GTDB taxonomy): domain Bacteria; phylum Bacteroidota; class Bacteroidia; order Flavobacteriales_D; family Crocinitomicaceae; genus M2408. The sequence continues at coordinate 13,379 of JBKCGI010000229.1, forward strand.
AAAGTGAAAAATTCTTCTCACATTATTATATGTTTGGGAATGAAACCTTAGATAGCAGTTTGAAAAAACACGGTTTTCATCGTGATGACATTACAGATGTTTTTCTAACGCATTTGCATTTTGATCATTGTGGTGGAGCTATTCAATGGAACAAAGATAGAACGGGCTTTGAACCAGTTTTCAAAAACGCCATTTATTGGAGTACAGAAAATCATTGGAAATGGGCAACAGAACCAAATCCGAGGGAAAAAGCTTCTTTTTTAAGTGAGAACATTTTACCTATTCAAGAAAGTGGGCAGTTAAAATTTGTAAACCGTGAAGGAAATTTCACGAAAAATGTATTTAACAATTTTGATGTCTTTTTTGTCGATGGTCACACAGAAAGTATGATGATTCCGCATATCCAGTACCAAGGGAAAACTATTGTTTTTATGGCAGATTTATTACCAAGTACAGGACATATTCCACTTCCTTACGTAATGGGATATGACACACGACCTTTGATTACCATTCAAGAAAAAGATTTCTTTTTAAAAGAAGCGAGCCAAAAAGAGTTTGTGTTGTTTATGGAACATGACGCTGTAAATCAATGTTGTACGCTACAAGAAACTGATAAAGGAATTAGATTGAAAGATACATTTCAGTTTTCGGATTTGTTTTAAAAATTAATGTATCACAATTTGTGATTACTTTTTAAAATCACTTAAAAAGTTTGAGGTCGAAATTTGCGACCTCAAACAATTTTATATCTTTACACTTCAAAACAAAAATACAAATGAGCAAAATATTAGTTATCGACGACGAAAGAAGTATCAGAAGAGCTTTAAAAGAAATTTTTGAATTCGAAAGTTACGATGTGCACGAAGCTGAAAACGGAAAAGAAGGTTTGGAAAAAATCAAAAACAATTCCTACGATTTAGTTTTTTGTGACATCAAAATGCCAGAAATGGATGGAATTGAAGTTTTGGAAGCTGTTCAAAAAGAGAAAATTGACGTCCCGATGATTATGATTAGTGGTCATGGAAATATTGAAACAGCTGTAGAATCGATCAAAAAAGGCGCTTTTGATTTCATTGAAAAACCTTTGGACTTGAATAGAATTTTGGTGACTTTACGAAACGCAAAAGAACGTGTTCAATTGGTTGAAGAGAAAAATGTATTGAAAACTACTGTTCGCAAATTCAAAGGTTCTTCTATCATTGGAGAAACGGAGGGAATTGTGAAAATCAAGGAAATGATTGAAAAAGTTGCTCCTTCAGATGCGCGTGTTTTAATTACTGGTGGAAATGGAACAGGTAAAGAATTGGTTGCTCGCTCTTTACATGATAATTCTAACCGTAAGAAAATGCAATTCATTGAAGTAAATTGTGCTGCTATTCCATCCGAATTAATTGAAAGTGAATTATTTGGACATGAAAGAGGAGCATTTACTTCTGCAGTAAAAGATAAAAAAGGAAAGTTTGAACTCGCTTCAGGTGGTACACTTTTCTTGGATGAAATTGGAGATATGAGTGCATCTGCTCAAGCAAAAGTTTTACGCGCACTTCAAGAAAACGTGATACAACGTGTTGGTGGTGAACGTGATATCAAAGTAGATTGCAGAATTGTTGCAGCTACAAACAAAGATTTACGCAAAGAAATCAACGAAGGTCGATTTAGAGAAGATTTATATCACCGTTTAGCAGTAATTCCACTGCATGTTCCAGCTTTAAACGAAAGAAGAGATGACATTCCACTTTTGGCGGATCATTTTTTAACGATGGTTTGTGCAGAGCAAGGAATTCCTAGAAAAACTTTTTCTAAAGATGCATTAGAGAATTTGAAAAATATCGACTGGACTGGGAACATTCGTGAATTACGCAATGTCGTTGAAAGGCTTGTGATTTTATGTGGAAATGAAATTTCTGGCGAAGAGGTTAATTTGTATGCGAATAAATGATTTTTAACACAAATCACACACTTCTTTAGCAAGATTTTTTGAAGTAAATTGTGCTAAATTTTTCGTTTCGACTGCGAGTTTTTGCTCTTGAAATAAGTAAAAAGATTCCAATAAAAATCTTTTGCACGCTTCAACTTCATTGTAATCAAAAAACTTACCGCAATTCGTATTATTTACAGCATCTTCCAAATCGCTAATCTTTTCACCAACGGCTAAAATTGGACGTTTTGCTCCTAAATACTCAAAAAACTTTCCAGTCAAAATTCCTTTTACATTTCCAGTATTATTTGCAACTAACAATAAAAGTTGAACTTTTCGCTGCGCCTCAATACTTTCTGAATGTTTGAGCATTTCAACATGAGAAACGAATTCGTCTAACCCATTTTCTTTCAAAGATTCAAAAATAGAATAGTCAACCGGACCAAATAATTTAATTTCTAGTTTTTGTTTCAATGCTTCATTTTCAGAAACAAGTTGAGACAAAGCTTTCCAAACGACTTCTGGATTTCGTGAAGCTGGCATAGAACCAAAATGCGCAATCGAGAACTTAGAATCTAATTCAATTTTAGTCGCATCAAATTCAGGAAAATCGTAACCGTTTGTGATAACTTTCACTTCCCTTCCTCCTATTCTTTCCAAACCTTCAGCACAAGACTTACTTACGGTTATCACTTCGTCTGCCTTTTGTAAACAAGCTTTTTCTAGGCTTTTTTGTTTCGAATCAGCCCATTTTCCGATGTTTAAATCTTCATAAAAATCGATCTCTGTCCATGGATCACGAAAATCTGCAATCCATTTAAAATTTAATTTCTGCTTCAGTTTTAACGCAATCACATGTAAACTATGCGGTGGACCAGTTGAAATAACAGTTTGTATTTGAGGATTATCTTTTAAATACTTTTTTAGAAATCTAGTACTAGGTTTAATCCAAAAGACGCGTGCATCTGGAATAAACAAATTTCCGCGTGTCCATATGATTAGTTTTTGAATAGCTGAACTTTTATTATTTTGTGTTAAACCTCCTCCAACATTCGGATTATTCTTTTTTCCTAAAAATTTATGCGGTTCAAAAATTGAATTTCTTACTTCAATGATATTCGAATCAACTTGGGAATTTAATTCCGGATCAATAATCGGCCAAGCGGCATCTTTTGGACAATAAACATGTAACTGATAACCATTTTCATGAAAATATTTAGAAAAACGTAACCAACGATGAACACCTGGACCTCCAGCTGGTGGCCAATAATAGGTAATCAAAAGAACATGCTTTAAAGCTGACATTCAATTTTGTTTTTTACGAAACATCTCTAAAATTATCAAACCAAAAGTGCAAACTGAGATGATAATCAAGTACAAATCACTAGTAAAAGTCAAACGTTCACCTGTTTCTAACAAAGCTTCTTTACTTGAGTTATCCATTCCAAATTTCACATCTAAACTAATGGATAACCACAATAAAATAACAGAGGAAATTATGCCTAAATAAAAAGCTATTTTAAAAATTATTTTGTACTTCATTTTAAATCAAAGTTTTAAATGCGTCCAAAGCCGTTTCGATTCCATTTGGATTCTTACCTCCAGCAGTAGCAAAAAAGGCTTGACCACCTCCTCCACCATTGATGTGTTTGGAAATATCACGAATTATTTTTCCCGCATCTAGGCTTTTGTCTTTTACCAAATTATCTGACAAAATAATACTTAAACTACATTTATCACCTTCTACACCACCTATAATTCCAGCGAAATTATCCACTTCACCTTTCAATTGGAATAAAATATCTTTAATGGAAGCGGCATCTAAATTTATTTTTTCAGACAACAAATGAATGGAATCGTACTTTTCAATTTTTTGCTTCAATTCCGCTTTAACCAATTTTGCTTTTTCCTTCTGAAAAGCCTCAATTTGCTTCGTTAAAGCCTGGTTTTTCTCTAATAAATCTTCAATGGCAGCTTCCAAATCTTTTGGATTTTTGAAAATTTCTGCAATACGATCTAATTTACTTGCTTTATCCTCAAAATACAATTCAGCTGTTTCGTTGGTAATGGCTTCAATTCGTCTGATTCCAGCTGCTACAGCACCCTCGGAAATAATTTTAAACAAACCAATATTTCCTGTTGACGAAACATGTGTACCTCCGCACAATTCTTTGGAATCACCAAATTGAATCATTCGAACGGAGTCACCATATTTTTCGCCAAACAACATCATCGCTCCCGCTGCTTCAGCTTCAGCAATTGGAATGTTTCGGAATTCGTTTAATTGAATGTTATTTTTGATGGCTTCTTTTACTAATTTCTCAATTTGAGCCAACTCTTCATCCGTCACTTTTGAAAAATGAGAGAAGTCAAAACGTAAATAGTTTGGATTAACCAAAGAACCCTTCTGTTCTACATGTGTTCCCAATACTGAACGCAAAGCATGGTGTAATAAATGTGTTGCAGAGTGATTTGCAGTTGTAAGTTGACGATTTTTTAAATCAACCTTTGCTAAAAAACCATCAGTCAATTTTTCAGGTAAAGCCAAAACAAGGTGGTTGATTAATCCATTTTCTTTTTTAGTATCGAAAATTCTACACATTGAATTGCCATCATATTGAATTGTACCAGAGTCTCCTACTTGCCCACCACCTTCAGGATAAAATGGGGTTTTATCAAAAACAAGTTGGAAAAACTCTTTTTGTTTTTGAATTACTTTTCGATATTTTACAATCCTAACCTCACATTCAGTATGATCATACCCCACAAATTGCGTCTCAACATCTTCATTTACATACACCCAATCTTCTGTTTCAATGGAAGTTGCTGCGCGAGAGCGTTCTTTTTGTTTTTGAAGTTCCTTCTCAAAACCAATCTCATCAACAGAAACATTATTTTCGCGAGCAATTAATGTTGTCAAATCAATTGGAAAACCAAAAGTATCATATAATTCAAATGCTTCAGAACCTTCGATTGGAGGATGTGATAAAGATTCCGTATCATTTCCATCGCCTCTTTCTGAAGCAGAAATTCTTGTTTTTTTCTTTTCTGAAATTAATAAGTTAATTCGTTTCAATCCTTGCTCCAAGGTTCTGAAAAAACTTGTTTCTTCTTCAAAAATTACTTTTTCAATGATATCTTTTTGCTTGATTAATTCTGGAAAAGCATCACCCATCGTTTTACCTAAAACTACTGAAAGTCCAGCCATAAAAGGTTCTTTTAGACCTAAGGTTTGATAACCGTAGCGAACAGCTCTTCTCAAAATTCTACGAATGACATAACCAGCTCCTGTGTTTGAAGGCAATTGTCCGTCCGCAATCGAAAATGCAATTGCACGAATATGATCCGCAATTACGCGTAAAGCAATATCAGTTTCTTCTTTCTCACCATATTTCACACCTGAAAGCTGAGCCACATGTTGAATTAAAGTTTGAAATAAATCCGTATCGTAGTTAGACATTTTTCCTTGCAAAGCCATAGCCAAACGCTCCAAGCCCATTCCGGTATCTACGTGAGTAGCTGGCAAAGGCTCCAAACTTCCATCTGCTTTTCGGTTGAATTGCATGAAAACGTTGTTCCAAATTTCAACTACTTGCGGATGATCATTATTTACTTCATTTTTACCCGGGATTTTGGCTCTATCTTCTGCAGAACGAATGTCTACATGGATTTCTGTACATGGTCCGCATGGTCCTGTATCACCCATTTCCCAAAAATTATCTTTTTTGGAAGCCAATAAAATTCTGTCTTCAGCGATGAATCGTTTCCAAATGGCGTAACTCTCTTCGTCTTTTGGAACATCATCTTTAGCATCTCCTTCAAAAACAGTTACATACAACTGATCTTTTGGAATTTTGTATACTTCTGTCAATAATTCCCAAGCCCAAGAAATCGCTTCTTCTTTGAAATAATCTCCAAAAGACCAATTTCCCAACATTTCAAACATCGTGTGGTGGTAGGTATCAACTCCAACTTCTTCTAAATCGTTATGTTTACCTGAAACGCGCAAGCATTTCTGAGTATTGGCTACACGCTTATCTTTGGCAACGGCATTTCCTAGAAAATAGTCCTTAAACTGGTTCATTCCGGCGTTTGTAAACATCAATGTTGGGTCATTTTTCACAACCATTGGCGCTGATGGAACAATTTTATGTCCTTTGCTTTCGAAAAAATCAAAAAAATGCTTTCTAATTTCGTGTAACTTCATGAGATTTATTAATGAAAGCCACAAATTTAATGAATTTTCTGAGATAAAAAAAGGAAGATAAGGCTTAGATTACTAAGCTTTTAGTTATTTTTGCATTAAAATATGATTTTCAAGATGTTTAAAATGATAAAAAAAATCACCCTTATTACTATTACTGTCGTTTTATCTGCAATGTTCTTAGCACTTTGGATTTACCCAATTCAAATTCAGGCGAGCAACAAAGTTGAAATAATAAAACCAGAAAAAAATATCATTTCACCTGAAGATTCCACGATTTCTTTGGTTGCAGTTGGTGACATGATGTTGGGTACGAATTTTCCTGATGCATCATATTTACCTCATAAAGATACGCTTTTGTTAAAACCTATGTTTTCATTTTTACGAAATGCAGATATTGCTTTTGGGAATTTAGAAGGAAGTGTTTTAAATGATGGTGGTGAAGTAAAAAAATGTGGAGATCCAACGAAATGTTACGCTTTTCGTCAACCTGAATATTTTGTAGATCAATTAAAAGATGCTGGTTTTGATTTCCTTTCTGTTGCAAATAACCATATGGGTGATTTTGGTGAAACGGGACGAAAAAATACGCAACGCATCTTAAAGGAAAAAGGCTTTACTTTCGCGGGTTTAGAAACATGTCCTTGGGATACAATTACCAAAAACGGCGTGAAATATGGTTTTACTGCTTTTGCTCCGAATACTGCTTGTTTGCAAATTAATGATTACGTAATTGCACAAGAAATTGTAAAAAAACTAAACGAAATGTGTGACATCGTAATTGTCTCATTCCACGGTGGCGCTGAAGGTTCAAGTAAAACTCATATAACAAGAAAACACGAAATTTTCTACGAGGAAGATCGTGGCAATGTTTATGAATTTGCTAGAAAAGTCATCGATGCTGGAGCGGATGTTGTTTTAGGTCATGGTCCTCATGTGACGCGAGCAATTGATTGTTACAAAGGAAGATTCATTACTTATTCAATGGGGAATTTTTGTACCTATGCTCGTTTCAACTTAAAAGGAATCAGTGGAATGGCTCCCCTATTTGATTTGAAATTGAAGAAAAATGGTGAGTTTGTATCTGGAAAAGTAATTTCAACCAAGCAACTTGGAAATGGTGGTCCAATAGTAGATGCCAATCAAGGAGCTTTGGAGCAAATCAAATTGTTGACAGGTCAAGATATTCCAGAGTTGAAAGTATCATTTGACGCCGAGGGAAATTTTAGATTTAAGTAAAAAAATGACCATTGAAATTATTTTTCAAATTATGCTTGCATATTAAAATTAATACTTAAATTTAACTGCTAAAAAAACCCAATCATTCTAATTTACTTTAAATAAGGTAGTATGAATGAACGAAAAAAAATCATTGTAATTGGCGGAGGATTCGCTGGTTTGCAATTTATTAGAAACATCGATTCAAATCTTTTTGATGTTTTATTGATAGATAAATTAAATCATCATCAATTTCAGCCTCTTTTTTATCAAGTGGCTACTTCTCAATTAGAACCATCAAGTATTTCTTTTCCATTTCGGAAAATTTTTCAAAAGAAAAAGAACTTTCAAATTAGAATGGCTGAAGTACTTGAAATAAAATCAATTCAAAATACTATTGAAACCTCAATTGGTGAATTTCATTACGATTATTTAATTATTGCGACTGGTTGTAAGACAAATTTCTTTAACAATGTGAATATTGAAAAAAATGCCTTTACGCTAAAAAGCACTTATGATGCCATCACTATTCGTAATCATGTTTTACAATTATTTGAAGATTACATTTCCAGTGATGCTGAAGACAAAGAAGCGATGTTAAATATTGTCATTGCGGGCGCTGGTCCAACAGGAGTAGAAATGGCTGGAGCATTTGCTGAAATCAAAGCTCATATACTCCCAAAAGATTATCCTGGAATTGATTTTTCAAAACTAAAAATTACAGTTGTTGAAGGAAGTCCAAACACCTTGAATAGCATGAGCGAAAATGCTAAGACTGCTTCACGGAATTATTTAAATCAAATGGGGGTTGAGGTCCTAACTTCTTTGCATGTTTTAGATTATGAAAATGATGTTGTAAAACTGAGCAACGATACTCAGATACAAAGTAAAACGCTTATTTGGGCTGCTGGAGTTACAGGAAATTTCCTTCCTGGTTTAAATAATGAAGTCATTCAGCGTGGAAATAGAATTAAAGTCAATCGTGTGAATTTAGTTGAAAACACACAAAATATTTTTGCCTTAGGAGATATTGCCTACATGGAAACTCCAAAATATCCACATGCTCATCCACAATTGGCGAACGTTGCTATAAATCAAGCTAAAAACTTAGCTAAAAACATGAAACTAATACTCCAAAATAAATCTCTTAAAGAATTTGAATATAAAGACTTAGGCTCTATGGCTACGATTGGTAAACATAAAGCAGTGGTAGATTTGCCGAACTTTAAATTTAAAGGATTTTTCGCCTGGTTTATTTGGATGTTTTTGCACTTGATGTTGATTTTGAGCGTGAAAAACAAACTCATCATTTTTATCAATTGGGCTTGGGCATATATTACAAAAGATACTTCTCTGCGTTTGATTTTAAACAAGCCAAATAAAGTTGCAAAATAGAATTCTTAAATCAATAAATAAATTTTATCTATCGAAATAGATACAATAAATTCTTTATTTTTGCAGCACGTAAAAGAATTAGTCAGACATTAAATCAAAAAATAAAATGAACAATCCAGAAAAAGTAAAATGCCTAATTATTGGTTCAGGTCCAGCGGGATACACAGCTGCAATTTATGCTGCAAGAGCTGACATGCATCCAGTGATGTATCAAGGAATGCAACCAGGTGGACAATTAACAACAACAAACGAAGTAGAAAATTTCCCAGGATATCCAGATGGAATTTCAGGTCCAGAAATGATGGTTCAATTAGAAGCGCAAGCAAAACGTTTTGAAACTGACATTCGTTTTGGATTTATCAATAAAGTTGACTTTTCTGGTGATGTTCACAAATGTTGGACAGAAGAAGGACATGAAATTCATGCTGAAACTGTTATTATTTCTACTGGTGCCTCAGCTAAATACTTAGGTTTACCTTCTGAACAAAAATATTTAGAATTAGGTGGTGGAGTTTCTGCTTGTGCTGTTTGTGATGGCTTTTTCTACCGTGGTCAAGAAACTGTAATCGTTGGAGCTGGAGATTCTGCTTGTGAAGAAGCACATTATTTATCAAAATTATGTACAAAAGTTACCATGTTGGTTCGTAAAGAAGAGTTTAGAGCTTCAAAAATTATGGCCGACAGAGTTAAAAACACACCGAATATTGAAATCCTATTCAGCACAAACACTGTTGAAGTTTTAGGAGACGGACAAGGTGTAACGGGTGCTCACGTAAAAAATTCTGTTACTGGAGAAGAAAAAACTATTCCTTGTACAGGATTTTTCGTTGCAATTGGTCACAAACCAAACACCGACATTTTCAAAGATTACATCAACTTAGATGAAGTTGGATACATCAAATACCAAGAGCCAGGAACTTCTTTGACTAATGTACCAGGAGTTTTTGTTGCTGGTGATGCTGCTGACAAACGTTACCGTCAGGCGATTACTGCTGCAGGAACTGGTTGTATGGCTGCTTTAGATGCTGAAAGATATTTGGCAGCGAAAGGACACTAAAACTAGTTAGTAGCTATTAGTTAGTAATTAGTAGTTGAAAAAAATAGGGGTTGAGTTTTCAGCCCTTTTTTGTGTCCAAAAATTTATTTTAGGAACGCGTTAGGGATTGAAATGAAAAGCCCGACCAACTTTAGACGTCAGTCGAAAAAGTTGGGAACGCCCAAAATATACTAGTGAATTACTTCAAACTTACAAGCCTTTTGTTGCAACATATCTAGGAATTGAGGCAATAATTCTTTTTGTTTCTCAGCAATTTTCGCATTATCATGTAAAACCAGAATATCTCCTCCTTTGATTTGTTTTTCGGCTTTAGCTAAAATTTCTTGGACGGAAACCTCCTTGTCGTAATCGTAAGACAGCCAAGTCCACATGATGATTTTATATTTTTTTGAAATTTCGCGGGCCAATCGAGGAGAAAGTCTTCCATAAGGTGGACGGAAAATGTTAGATTGAATCAATGCATCTGCCTTTTGTATCGAATTTAGATAATTTTCTGCCGTGACTTTATTCGCATTTTCGTGTTTAAAAGAATGATTTCCAACTTGATGACCTTCTAACTGTATACGTTCGAAAATTTCAGGATATTTCAACACATTTTCTCCTACACAAAAAAAAGTTGCTTTAAGATTACGTTTGTGTAATTCATCCAAAACAAAGGGTGTAATTTCTGGATTTGGTCCATCATCGAATGTTAGATAAATGGTATTTTTGGACATAAAAAATCCCCAAACGCGCTTGTTATAAATAACGGAAGCAAATTTGGGGACTCTAAATAACCTCACTGAGATTGAATTATTTTTGTTGATCCATCAGCATTTGGATTTGTTCTGGAGTCAATGATTGTGCTCCTCCATTTCCTGGACCTTTTGTTACTGGTTTTTGAATGAAACCATATTTCATTGCTACTGCATCAATGTGACCTTTCAAATCATCTACTTGATCCGTGTAGCCATCTGCTTTCAATTCAGAATACATATTTGGGAAAATAGTGTTGTACAATTTATTGATTTTCGCATTTGTTTGCTGACTCAATTTACCCATTGGCATTCCTTTTTCTCTATCAGAAGAATAAGTTGCCAATAACATATAATTATTTAAAGCAGATATTAAATCCATTTTATTATTTATGGCAAATTTAGGCGCACTTTTTTCAAAATAAATCAAACTACTTTCTAAATGTTTAGCCACTTGTAAGCCTAGTTTTTCCGCCCCAGCTTTATCACCTGCACGATATAAAATTCCAACATATTCATGCAAAGCACCATCAGAATAATTAGCATAACTCACTCCAGGTGAAACTTGGTAATCTTCACGTTCTGAACCTCTTTGTGGCTCACCATAATCAATTACAAGATCAACTGGCATCACTTCAATAGATTTATTAATCAATTGAATTGCTCTTTTCTTATACAAAGCAATACGTTCGTCAGCACCAGTAATAATTTTTTGCAATGAATCTGCAACTCTTGCGTTTCCACCACTTCTCAAGGAAGCAATTTGAGGTCCGTACATCATTTTTTGTCTTTGCTCCATGTCTGCATCTTGCAAATAAGAATCAGCTAAACGAGAGAAATGATCTCTGTATTGACTGGTGTGTCTTCTTGTGTAATAGTCTGTCAACACGCCCTTTTGATTCATTTTACCATAATCGTAAACTTCCATCAAGTTTTTGAACATTTTTTCTTTATCCAATACGTCTTGACTTCTTAATGGCGTCATTTCGAAAACCATACCATTTTGTTTTGCAAAACCTGCATAATACAAGGCCATTGAAACATCTGAACCACCAGGAGAAGAGAAATAGATATTTCTTTTCCAATCGTTGTTATTCATGATATCCAACATCATAACTTGCTCTCGTGTAATCGCTTGCTTGTCAATTCTAAATTTGATTTCATCACCAACTTTAGCGATGTCCGCTTTGCTAACTAAACCTGATTTCAAAACATTTGCTTTGTTAACTGGTAAAATGAATCCTTTTGATGGGAAAACTCGTAATGTTCTTCCTTGAATATTCATTTGATTTGCATCATCACGCACAAATTCCATTGCCATATCCATTGGTAAGAAATCCCATTTTGAATCCCAAGATTTCAACATCTGCTCCAATTGCATTAATCCTTCTTTCGAACCATCAATATTTCCTTGACTGTATGCCGTTAATAATTCGATACAATCATCTGTAATCGTATTTAAATCTGTATAAATTGGTTCAACAATTACTTTATTGAAACGGGCCTTCATCGCATCTAAAGTGGCAGCATAAGCTGGGTTTTTAGCAGTAACGGTTTGTGATACGGCGATACAACCTCTTTGAAATTCACCAAAAGCTTGATTAAATTCAACTTTATTAGATTTAATTTTCGCCTCAGTCATTTTTTGAACAATTGCTGGATCTAAACCAACGTTTTTCATGTCCATGTAGGAGAATAAATAAACTTGATCTGTATTTCCAGCATACATCATGATTTGGTCTTCACGGAATTTAATCGGAAGTGGATCAGATTCGTAAGCTTTCATCATCATTTGTTCAGTGTACCAATCCGTTTGCATCAAACTTAAATTACATACTCGAACATCCGTTCTTTGACCTTCAACTTCTTGGAAGTACCACAATGGGAAAGTATCGTTATCACCATTCGTAAATAAAATACCGTTTTTAGTACAAGATTCCAAATAATTGAAGGCTAAATCTCTCGCTGAAGTTTTATCGCTTCTATCGTGGTCGTCCCAACCTTGAAAAGCTAAGATTAATGGAACAGTTAGAGCTAAAACTACTGAAAGCATTGCACCACTGGCTTCCTTCTTAACTGATTTACCTAAGAAACTCATTCCAAAAATTAAAACTGCTGCAATTCCTGACATCACTAGCCAGGACATGGTAGCTGCATAATCTCCATTAAAGATGGCATCTAACATCAAACATAATAAAAGTCCACCACCCATAACGAACAAGGTTCCTTTGTACTCCTTTTTCGAAAAGGAAACAAATGCTTGATAGAGCGCATATACTCCGAGACCAATCCACATGGCGAATGCATAAAACGAAGCGGCATAAGCATAATCACGCTCTCTTGGTTCATATGGTTTTTGATTCAAATAAACCACAATTGCCAAACCTGTAAAAATAAAGGTCAACAAAACAATAAATGCATCTTTTGGAGCTTTATAGAAGTGGAAAATCATACCAATTAAACCTAGTATTAAAGGTAAGAAAAAGAAGGTATTGTGGGATGGATTTTCCGTTGTAAAAGTTGGTGCATTGTCCTGATCACCCAATCGAGCTCGATCAATTGCAGCAAAACCTGACATCCAGTTTCCTCGCATATCTTCTCCGTGACCTTGAATATCATTTTGACGACCAGCGAAATTCCACATGAAATATCTCCAATACATCCAATTCACTTGATAATGAGCAAAATAAGTTAAGTTTTCACCAAATGTTGGTAATCTTAAACCATCATTCCCAATTTCACCATTTTGAAAATCTCCATTAGTATTGTATCCTGACCATTGTTTGTAAGACTCCGTTTTAGCTGCATCTTGACTCCAATACATACGTGGAAAAAATGTTGTTTGCGAATAAGCTGGCTCTTGATTTTCGTAGCTTCCTTCATTTGTTAGGAAGTATTTTTCAACTACATCGTAACCATTACCTAATGTTTTAGCATAATCACGAGCATGTTTTTCAACTCTAAAACCTTTCAATTCTTTATCAGAACGCATGACAACAAAACGTCTTGCATAAAAAGGTGAGCGATCTCCCCAATTATCTTGGTTTTCATCCAAAGTTGAATTCCAATATGGTCCATTTAAAATTGGCCAAGAACCGTATTGTTCACGTTTCAAATAGGCGTGTAAAGTAACCAAGTTTTCAGGGTCATTTTCATCTAAAGGTGTATTTGCATTTGAACGAATAACGATTGTTGCAAAAGAACCATATCCAATCAAAAACACAATAAATCCAAGGATTGCAGCATTTAAAACTGTTTTATTTTTCTTTCTACTCCATCTTAAGAAATAAACGCATAAACCAATTAATAAAACAAAAAAGAAAATAGCTCCAGAGAAAAATGGCATCCCCATGTTATTTACAAAGGAAATTTCAAATTTAGAAGCCAAAGAAATTGTTCCTGGTATAATTCCTTCTTGTATGAATCCTAAGATAAAAATCGACAAAATCCCTGTTAAGAAAAATCCTTTCCATGAAAAATCTTTCCATTGGTTAAAGTAAATTACATAGGCAATTGCTGGAATAGCTAATAATCCTAATAAATGGACCCCGATTGCTAATCCGAATAAGAACATAATCAAAATCATCCAACGCATTGGTACGAAAGATTTATCTAACTCAGCATGTTTAATGGCATCCATTTCTTCGTCCCATTTCATCATTGCCCAGAAAATAATTGCTGTAAACAAAGATGACATGGCATAAACCTCACCTTCAACAGCTGAAAACCAGAAAGATTCGGTAAAAGTATAGGCTAAAGAACCAATTAAACCACTTCCTAAAATAGCAATTTGTTGTCCTTTGGTTAAAGTTCTAGACTCTTTAAACGCAATTTTTTTAGCCAACATTGTAATTGACCAAAAAGTAAATAATATGGTAAATGAACTAGACAATGCTGACATTCTATTAATCCACACGGCAACATTTTCTGGAGCAGCGAAGAAAGAAAACAATCTTCCTAACAACATAAATAACGGTGCACCTGGAGGGTGACCAACTTCTAATTTATATGCCGCAGTGATATACTCACCACAATCCCATAAACTTACTGTATCTTCAATCGTAATAAAATATACTGCAGTAGAAATTAAAAATACTAACCAACCAAGGTAAATGTTAAGCTTTTTGTAATTCATCAATTATAATTTAAAGTTCAAGTGTTTTCTTGAAAAATGATTTCGACTGCGAATTTAAAAATATATCCCAAAGTAACAGTCTAAAAATTCTTAAAAAATCAAAATTTATGCTAATTTTTGAAGAATTGAAGTAGGATTTTGTTCTTTTCCAATCAAGATGAAATTTGCATTTTCATAAAAGCCTTTTCGTTCATTCAATTTGTCATCAATAAAGGAATGTAATTCCTCAGCTGATTTATCTTTTACAAGAGGCCTAACTGATTTTGCCAAAGTTAATCTTTTAGCTAATTCTTGAACGCTCAACTTTAAATAAAAAGTAGTCCCAATTTGGTTTAACAATTGCATATTTTCATGAAAACAAGGCATGCCTCCTCCACATGAAAGTACGAATTTTTCTGATGTACTTGATGCAGTATTCAAAAGATTAACTAGAAAATCGTGCTCCAAGTTACGGAAGTACTCCTCCCCTTTTGATGCGAAAATTTCCGAAATCGAAATTCCCTCCATACGTTCAATTTCATGATCGGAATCGATAAAAGGAATATTCAATTTCTTAGCTATTTTTTTTCCTAGCGTGGATTTTCCACAGCCCATAAAACCAACTAAAATAATGTTTTGCATCAGATTTTTACAAATTTTGCAATCGCTTCTACATGACTTGTGTGTGGAAATTGATCTGCCAGTGCTAATTTATCTAATGCGTATCCTGCTTTCAATAAACTCTCTGTGTCTCTTGCTTGTGTTGAAGGATTACAAGAAATATATACAATTCTATCTGCTCCTAAATCAACCACTTTTTGTAAGGTTTTAGGGGCAATACCAGCACGCGGTGGATCTAATACAATAGTTCCTATTTTCCCAACGAAATCCGGATATTCTTTTAAAAATTTACCCACATCCGAAGCGAAAAACTGAATTCCTTTGATATTGTTTCTTTCTGCATTTTTGTTGGCATCAATAATCGCTTCTTCCACGATATCAACCCCAATGATTTCCGTATTTGGAGATCTTTTGGCTAAAATTTGACCAATTGTACCCGTTCCACAGAATAAATCCATAACAACTTTATCGCTTAAGTCATTGTCCTCAAAAACATAATCTAAAGCTTTGTTGTAAAGTAACTCTGCGCAAGAAGGATTTGTTTGAAAAAAGCTTTCCATGCTAATTTCGAACTTCAATCCCAATAAATCCTCAATTATTTTTGCTTTTCCGAAAACTAAATTATTGTCGCCATTTTCGATTTTTGCTCTATCGGCAACGTTATCGTTAACTGTATGCTGAAATCCTGCTAATCGCTCACCTAAAATTTCTTGTAAAAAAGCAGAAAGCGCTTGCACGTCAAACTTTTCAATGTCGACAGAGGATGTTACTAAATTGATAAGTAATTTATCTTCAAAAAAAGATTTACGTACAACAAAATGTCTAAAAAAACCTGTTTTCTTTGGTGGATGCCAAGCTGGAAGACCAGTATTTAAAAGGAATTCTCTTACTTTATATAAATTATTTTCCCATTGCTGATCAAATAATCCACTTTCTTTATTTAAACTTTCAACTTTCCACCAAGTTCCTCTGCGTTTAAAACCTAAGGCAAAAGCATCATCTTTTTCCTCTCCTGTAACAATATCATGTTCAATCGAAGAAAAACTGTATTCCATTTTATTTCTATAATTGAAATGATTTGGAGAAGAAATAAAGGTGTCAAATTTATCTTTAACATCTTGAATATTCGCTAATTTTCGGTATAAATCAAGAGTCGTTTCTTTTTTATACTGCTCCTGCATTGTAATTGGAACAAAAATATAAGGAGCGCCTGAAATCTCCTGATAATCAAGTGAAATTTCATCAGAAGAACGTTCCATAACTTCAATTAATTTACATTCTGCGTGTCGTTTTCTTTTAACATCAACTTTCGCTTTTACTTTTTGACCTGGAAAAGTATTTTCTACAAAAACGATGTAATCTCCTTGTTCCGTTGGGATTTTAGCAATACCTTTTCCGCCAAATGCAAAGTCAGTGATTTGCAATTCAATAATGTCTCCTCTATTCATAATTTTGGGAATAAATCAAATCAAACCTCTAATGATTCCTTTATCTGAAGATTCAATAAAACTTAAAATTTGATTTCTAATTTCTGTATCTGGAATGGTTTCTTTTACGGATTCAATTCCTTTGGTGATGTTGCTATTCATAACATACAAAATGCGATAAATATCCTCAATTTCACGCACTTGTTCATCTGAAAAACCTCTTCTTCTTATTCCAACTGCATTCACCCCAGCATAAGTCAAAGGTTCACGAGCAGCTTTAATAAACGGAGGAACATCTTTTCGAACCAATGAAGCACCGCCAATAAAAGCATGCGCTCCAATTTTTACAAATTGCTGTGCAACAACAGTACCTTCTAAAATCGCAAAATCTTCAATTGTTACGTGACCTGAAAGCCCTACGTAAGATGCCAAAATGACATTGTTTCCAATCTGACAATCGTGTGCGACATGAACATAGGTCATCAACAAACAATTTGCACCAATTTTAGTACACATTTTATCACTTGTTCCTCTATGAATTGTTACACATTCTCTAATTCGCGTATTGTCACCAATTTCAACGGTTGTATATTCTCCATTGAATTTTAAATCTTGTGGAATAACTCCAATTACCGCTCCAGGGAATATTTCGCAATTTTTTCCAATTCTAGTACCTGGATAAATAGTCACATTAGGATGAATTCGTGTTCCATCACCAATAATTACATCTTCAAAAATCGTTGAAAAAGAATCAACTTGAACATCTTTACCCAAAGTAGCATTTGGACTAATATCTGCGAATTTACTAATCATTTATGCCTTATCTTTGATTACTTGAGCTAACATTTCTGCTTCCATCACTGGCTTTCCGTTAACATAAGCTGTACCACCCATATTTACTAAACCTCTTCTCATTGGTGACAATAATTTCAAATCAAAAACTACAGTATCACCTGGAATTACCTTTTGTTTGAATTTCACATTATCAATTTTCATGAAATAAGTGGAATACAAATGTGGATCTTCTACTTTACTTAAAGCAAAAATCCCTCCTACTTGAGCCATGGCTTCAATCTGCAATACTCCAGGGAAAATTGGATTTCCCGGGAAGTGACCTGTAAATTGAGGTTCGTTCATTGTAATGTTTTTCACACCAATAATGTGCTCTTCGCCAATTTCCATTACTTTGTCAACCAATAAAAACGGGTAACGGTGTGGCAACATTCTTTCGATGTCATTAATATTATAAAGTGGCTCTTTCGTTAAATCGAATTGTTTACCTTGTTTTTCTTGTTTTTTGATTTGCTCTTTTAGAACTTTAGCAAAACGAACGTTTCCAGAATGACCTGGACGTGCTCCTAAAATGTGAGCTTTAATTGGTTTTCCAACCAAGGCTAAATCTCCAACAATATCTAGTAATTTATGGCGAGCTGGTTCGTTTTCAAATTTCAATTTAGAAGAATTTAAAACGCCAATTCCATCTACTTGAATTTTTAATTCTTCTTTTCCTAATAATTTAGCCAAACGATCTAATTCTTCTTGACTAACATCATCGCGGTCAACTAAAACAATTGCGTTGTCTAAATCTCCACCTTTAATCAAATTATTTTTGGCTAAAAACTCTAATTCTCTTAGGAAAACAAAAGTTCTACATCTAGAAATATTTTCTTTAAACTCGCTTGTATTGTACATAGAAGCGTGCTGTGTTCCTAAAACTGGTGAATTGTAATCAACCATTACCGTAATTCTGAAATGGTTGTCTGGAATTGCCAAAAATTCAATTCCTTTGTCTAAATCTTCCCAAGGAATATTTTCTGACAATTCAAAATAATCTCTATCTGTATTTTGTTCTTGGTATCCTACTTTTTCAATTGCCTCAACAAATGGCCAAGAACTTCCATCTAAAATTGGAATTTCAGGAGCATCAATTTTAATTAAAGCATTGTCCACTTGCATACCGTACAAAGCTGCCAATACATGTTCAGTTGTATAAACACGTGCACCATTTTGTTCTAAAGTTGTTCCTCTGTCTGTAGAAATAACCAAATCAGCATCAGCTTTAATGATTGGTTGACCTTCCATATCAACACGTTGAAATTTGTATCCGTGATTGTCTGGAGCAGGACAAATTTCAATGTTAACTTTTTCACCAGTATGTAATCCAACTCCTGATAATTTGATACTTTCTTTAAGTGTGCGTTGCTTTTCAGCCATGTGAGCGATATTTATTATTTTTTACTTAATTCCTTTAATTTCTGGTCAAACTCTTGAATTTTATTCAAAATAAAAGGTAATTTTCTAAATCCAAAATATGATTTTTTGAAGTCATCAATGCTAATTCCAGGTGATCCCATCAAGGTATCCGCTTTTTTGACAGTACTTGGAATTCCAGATTGAGCTACAATTTTAGTTTCATCAGCAATATGCAAATGTCCAGCGATTCCAGCTTGTCCACCAATCATGACACGCTCACCAATTTTTGCTGATCCAGCGATACCAACTTGAGCGGCCATTGCTGTGTTTTTGCCAATTTCAACATTATGTGCAATTTGACATAAATTGTCAATTTTAACTCCTCTTCTTATAATTGTTGAACCCAAGGTTGCTCTATCGATTGTTGAATTAGAACCAACTTCCACAAAATCTTCTAAAATTACATTTCCAATTTGTGGTACTTTTTGATATTCGCCTGCTTCATTTGGCGCAAAACCAAAACCATCTGCTCCGATAATAACTCCAGAGTGAATGATACAATTTGAGCCAATTACACAATCAGCATAAATTGTTGCTCCAGAATATAAAATTGTGTTATCTCCAATCGTAACATTTTCGCCAACAAAAGCATTTGGATAAATTTTTACATTTTTACCCAATTTTACACCTTCAGAAATATAGGCAAATGCTCCCAAGTATAAATCTTCTCCCAATTGAGCAGAATCCGCAACAAAAGAAGGTTGTTCAATTTTTGCAGGTTTTTGACGCATTTGATTGTAAAAATCTAATAATTTAGCAAAACATGCATAGGCATCATCTACTTTTACAAGCGTTAAACTTTTTGGCAAGGCTTTACTCGGTTCAAAGGACTTATTGACGATACAAATGGAAGCGCCAGTTGAATAAATATATTCCTCGTATTTTGGGTTTGACAAAAAAGACAAAGTTCCTTCTTTTCCTTCTTCTATTTTAGAAAGTGAATTTACTTTTGTTTCAGGATTACCAACTATGTCACCTGTTAAAATACCAGCAATTTGTTCTGCAGAAAATTCCATTGTTCAAAATTAAAAATAATATTTAAATTACAGTTAAGAACCTGTAAAAATTACAAAAGGTTGAAAATTATTTACAAGTAGTTTCAAATGGAGTTTCAAAAGTTTTGATTGTAATTTTGTTTTTGTACCAAACTGTTTTAGAACCAATTCTATTCTTTTTAGGATCCAAATACGTGAAAAAGACTGTTGGCTTAGGTTTTTTGAAATAAAATGTTTTTTTGAAATCAATTTTTCCTGATTTTTTTAGGGATTTCAAAATCAATTGTTGATTAATGAATCCCAACTCCTCTTGCTTGCAAGTTAAAACTTTGGATGAATCAACAAAAACCAAATTATCGTCCTTTGGGAAATGAATTAAATCACCTAAACCATCTGCAGTATTTGAAATTTTATAGACGGATTTATTAGCTAATTTCACTTCTGAAATCATGTTATCTTTTGGTAAGGTAAAGAATAATTTAGCATGATCATCTGCCAAATAATAGATTTTTGTTTTACCGTCTTTGATGCTTTTATCAAAATCCACATTACCAGAATTCAACAAATTGATAATTTGAGTGTTTGTAATTCCCTTTTCCTTCAAAAGAACTTTTTCAGAATCAGAAACAACGATTATTCTATCTAAGATTGAATTCTTAACGCGATTTGAAGGCAACCAGCTACATCCTCTATTCTGAAAAAACATGAAAACAAAAACGAGCCAGATTCCAAAACCAATTCCGTAAAACTTAAGTCTATTGATAAATTTATCCATTTATTTTTTTCTGCAAAGATATAAAA